>QILH01000262.1 GCA_003233255.1 Gammaproteobacteria bacterium
AGAAAACGGAATAACAAATAAGGCGGTAAGTGGATAAATATAAATATCTAGTAATTCGTTACTGTTGTGTTTTTCGAGGTATGAACCAGTTATTTCTATCAATAACGTAGATAGAATAGATATAAATACCACCAGCGGATAAATAATTGTTGCCCAAACATATTTCAAAGGTGGAGCAAGATTAGTGCGCTTAATAATTAGCGCGAATGAAGTCAGCCATAACAAAAAACATATAATTGCGAGTGATATAATATCCATAAATTTACACTTTTAAATGATGCAATATAGAATTTATTTCACATATTCATTGTGTGAATGTTTTAGTTTGAAATCCATTTCAACACTATGTAGGCTATTATTTTTTTTGCCGCATCGCCGCAATCCGCATCCGCAGGGCATTGAGTTTTATAAACCCATGCGCGTCGGACTGATCGTAGGCCCCGGCATCATCTTCAAAGGTGGCGATGGCTTCATCGAATAAACTATCGGTTTCGGATTTACGCCCTTCGACGATCACGTTGCCTTTGTATAACTTGACCCGTACAAAACCATTGACGGTTTTTTGCGAGGCATCGATCATTTCCTGCATCATCTGGCGTTCAGGTGCCCACCAGTAACCGTTGTAGATCATGCTGGCGTATTTTGGCATCAGTTCATCTTTGAGATGGGCCACTTCACGGTCCAGGGTTAAGGATTCCATTGCACGATGGGCCTTTAACATCACGGTGCCGGCCGGGGTTTCGTAACAGCCGCGTGATTTCATGCCGACATAACGGTTTTCTACGATGTCATCACGGCCTACGCCGTTGGCACCTGCGACTTTATTCAGGTATTCCATCACCGTTGCGGGTGACATGGCCTTGCCATCGATGGCGATGATGTCGCCTCGTTTGTATTCTAATTCCAGTGTCGTGGCGGTATCGGGTGCGCCTTCAGGGGAAACACTCCAACGCCACATGTCGTCTTCCGGGCCGGCCCATGGGTCTTCAAGCACGCCACCTTCATAGGAGATGTGCAGCAGATTGGCATCCATCGAGTAGGGCGATTTTTTGCCCTTGTTGAAGTCGACCGGGATCTCGTGTTTTTTCGCATAGTCCATTAATTTCTGACGTGAGTTCAAATCCCATTCTCGCCAGGGGGCTATCACTTTGACATTGGGACTGAGGGCATAGGCGCCTAATTCAAAACGTACCTGGTCATTACCCTTGCCGGTGGCGCCATGGGAGATGGCATCGGCGTTGGTATCGGTGGCAATCTCAACCAGCCGTTTGGCAATGAGAGGACGGGCAATCGAAGTGCCGAGCAGGTATTCGCCCTCATAGAGGGTATTGGCGCGGAACATCGGGAACACGTAATTGCGGGCGTATTCTTCGCGCAGATCCTCGATAAAAATCTCTTTCACGCCCATGGCTTCGGCTTTGGCGCGAGCCGGATCGACCTCTTCACCCTGGCCAATATCCGCGGTGAAGGTTACCACCTCGCACTGATAGGTATCCTGCAACCATTTTAATATGATTGAGGTATCCAGGCCGCCAGAATAGGCCAAAACGACTTTTTTAGTATCCGACATAACGTGCTCCCAATAAATCGAGGGGAGATTATACATGAATTGATGGGTTTTCGGTCCTTCCCTGGAAGGAATACAAACTGGCAAGGGCCAAATGATGGGCGAATAAAAAAAGCCGACTTTCGTCGGCTTATTCGTTTAATCGGGATCGAATCGCTTTTTAATCCAGTAGTCGAGGCTCGCATATCGACCTGCGCCGATAAAAAACAACACCAGCAACATCAGGAAATAAGTCGCCGCAAATTCGATACCATTTTTGAGGATCGTGATACTGCCATCGGCAGTGATATAGTCGTAGTTACTGTATTCTTTGAGGATTTCTCGCGCCTTGTTTTTACGTTCGGCGGCACCTTCGATCTTATCCATGCGCCATTCCCAGGGTACGGTCAGGGTTTGTTCGGGCAGGGCGTGCCAGCCATTTTGCCAGTGGGCGGTGCCCGCAGCGACGACCATGGTGAACATGAGAGGTAAAGCGACCCAGCGTGTGGCAAATCCGATCAGAATAGCGATACCGCCGAAAAATTCGGTTGCGCCGGCAAGAACGGCCATTAACATTGGCGCGGGCATACCCAGTCCCCAGTCGGGATTGCCAAAATAGGCAGCGGTATTTTCCAGTCCAGTGAGCTTGCCGTAACCGGCGAGAATGAGAATTGGGGCAAGAAAAATTCGCAGTAGAAGTGGAGCTAAAAAATCGATTTGCCGGGTTTTATCGAGCATACCTTGCAATTGTAATAAGATGTTCATGGTGCTCTCCTGTATATTATTATGATTTGTTAGACAGGATTATCAGGTTTTGTTCACTCCGATTATCACGTCGCGAGTTTTTAGGTCATGTAATATCTGCAATCCACCCTGAATGACGACATCTGGGTTCGGATGCTTCAGTTGTTCAGCAATGTTAGTGAGCATTTGTTTGCTGGTGAGATTCGATTCGTCTGAAATAAGTTGCAATAGTTGTGCGGTGACCGGATTAATATCTAAAAAATGTACGTCGTTATTTGAATTACGATAGACAACGAGATAGGTGGGTTGGTCGCCGGGTTGTTCGGGTAAGTACTCGGGGCTGATTTCATGTACAGGATAGTTGTAATTTAATGGCCAGGCCGTTTTGGATAACGCCGGAACACCTTCCAGCAAATCACCATCGATATCAATATTTTCATAATCATTTTCGATATCGGTCACGCTTAACGCGAGCTCAACCCATTCATAATGGGCTAATTCCAGCATAAACGGGTAATCGTCCGGCTCTTCTTCACGCTCGTTTTCCAGATATTTTAAGAATTCACGCGGCATTTCCTGAAAAAATGGGGTGGCTGCCTGGTGCTTTTCAAAATAATCGCGAATCATTCGATGCCACTTTTCATCCTCGGTAAGCTCGCGCAAAACGGGATAGGCATTTGACATAAAACCTTCGACGTTATTATAAAATAACTCACTATAGATCTTCATGCGTCGAGCTTCGATATTATCCGGACGAGGGTATTTTTCCGGGTTACGCAAATGTTTTGCGAAGGCGTATTGAACCTGTTTAAAGTTGGGTGTGTTAGCCGCGCTGCACATGGTTTTGATTTTGGTGGTCACGGGTCGGTACCCAGCGTTGCTGGATCGTATGAATGGCATCCACTTCTTTTATCAATTCGGGGATCGGAGGAATGTTGAAATCGCGCTCTAGTAAGGTAGGGATGACGCCAAAAAGTTCATAACTTTTATTCAGCAGAGCCCAGACTGGGTCGATCACATCGGCACCGTGGGTATCCACTCTCAGATCTTCGGCTTCATCAAAATGTCCAGCCACATGAATGTACGATATACGTTCGCCTGGAATGGCCTTTAAAAATTCGTAAGGGTCGTAAGCATGGTTAATGCTGTTGACGTAGATATTGTTCACATCGAGCAATAATTGACAATCTGCTTCCGTAAGGACTGCATTTAAGAACTCAATTTCTTCCATCTGCTTGCCGGGGGCGGCGTAGTAGGAAACATTTTCCATTGCGACAGGTTGTTCGAGGATGTCCTGTACCCGTCTAATCCGTTTCGCGACGTAATGAATCGCTTCTTCGGTAAACGGAATCGGCATTAAGTCATAAAGATGACCTTCATCGCTACAATAACTTAAATGTTCACTGTAATGCCGGATATTGTGCAATTTCAGAAAAGATTTAAGTTTATGTAAAAAGGCTTCATCAAGAGGGGCAGGGGAACCGATTGAGAGCGATAGCCCATGACAGATAAAGTCGTGTTGTTCAGTGTATGAGCGGAATGATTTTCCGTAGGCACCGCCGACGCCGATCCAGTTTTCAGGGGCGACTTCGAGAAAATTCACCTGCGAAGGAAAGGGGTCTGCGAGGGAGTGCATAATCTCCCGTCGCAGACCGAGTCCTGCGCCATGAACAGGGTAAGATTTCTGATTCATGGTGTGCTATAGACCGTGTGCTTATTTACCGCCACACTTGCCTTCGCCGCATTTACCGTCTTTACCATCTTTCCCTTTTGCGTCGCCGCCACATTTGCCTTCGCCGCATTTACCGTCTTTGCTGCCTTTTTTGTCGCCGCCGCATTTGCCATCTTTATCTTTGGCGTCGTGTTTTTTGCCTTCGCCGCATTTGCCTTCACCGCATTTACCATCTTTGCCGTCTTTACCAGCAACTTGCATGTAGCCACTTTGCAGTTCGCTCATCGCAAATGGGTTGTCGCCAACAGGGGCAGCAGCAGCAATATTGCTCGCCGCCATAGAAACTGCAAAAGTAGCGCCTAACGCAATTGAAAGAGGCTTAAGAATTTGTTTTGACATGATAGTTCTCTCCGTAGTTAAAAAATTTAATTGGCACCCGGATTATATGTACCTGTTGCGCGTCCGGGGTTGCCAATAATACGCCGCAGGTTATTTTTTAGATTCAACTTTAATCAAGTTGTTGAAACATACAAGCTTTGAATGATGATTTTAGGCAAAGTTCAAAGAAAATGCTGTACAAAGTCGTATATTTTAAACTTTTGTGAGATCTTTAGTTAGATCAATTGTTCTTGTACCTTAAGAAAGCTCATTAATCGATGGTTTTCTCATCAAATGGGCAGAGATCTTCTAGCAGGCAACTGCTGCATCGAGGTTTACGAGCCAGGCAGGTATAACGGCCAAGCAATATTAACCAGTGGTGTGCATCTTGTTTGAATTGATTAGGTACATTTTTTAAGAGGTTTTGTTCGACTTCAGCAACGGTTTTACCCGGTGCGATACCGAGTCGATTGCTAACCCGGAATATATGGGTATCAACGGCAATCGTGGGTTGACCAAATGCGGTATTAAGGACGACGTTCGCGGTTTTGCGCCCAACTCCGGGTAATGCTTCAAGTGCTTCACGTGTTTTTGGAACTTTCCCCTTATGCTCGTCAATCAGTATCTTGCAGGTTTTGATGATGTTTTTGGCTTTGGTATTAAACAGACCAATGGTTTTAATATATTTTTTCAGGCCGGTTTCTTTTAAGTCCAGCATCTTTTGCGGGGTACCGGCTATTTTAAACAGTTCTTTGGTGGCCGCATTGACACTTTTATCCGTTGCCTGGGCCGATAAAATGACCGCAATCAGAAGTTGAAAGGTACTGCGATAAGCTAATTCGGTCGTTGGTTCAGGGTTTTGTGCCTGTAATCGAGAAAACAGGGTTGTAATGCTAGCAGGATTCATAGCGGAATGTGTTTTACTTCGCAGTGGCTGTGTTTGGATAGAGTGGAGCATAACCAGAAAAGATATAATATTAAAGTGTTAACGTATTCAGACGGCGTTTGAATAGACGGGATGTTGTTCTATCATGGCGTTAAATGTGGCGATATCGCTTTGGCTAAAATCAGCTCCCCCCTTTTTTTGCTTGGATTTGATCCAGCGTTCCAGCCCGGATAGTTTTAACACTTCGCATTGCAATCTCTGACCGCCCATGGTGAGGATTAACTCAACGTTATCTTTGCCGTATACGACCAGACTAAGTACGGGCCAGCGAGTCAGATTATAGGTGGCAAGCAGGTTGCCTAACGAGGCCCTGGCCAGTCGCGCTTGCTGACATGGGTTCTTAAGCTCAATGCTTGTATCGCCTAAATATTGAACCCATGTCGAATCGCCGCTATAGGTGATTGTGCCTTGTTCATGTTTTTCGACGATGGCAAGAATTCCAATTCCCTTACACAAAACCACCGCATCCAGCGCTATTTTTTGATCGGCAATGGGCAGTTTTGCTCGAGGGTAAAAAGCATCAATCTTGCTATAGACAAGTTGTTCCAGGGTACGGGTCAGAGGGGTGGTGTAGATCGATGAACCACCGGTAACAATTTCAGATACCTCTATTCCGTTATTTGCCTGATAGCGAGAGGTTGTATTGGATGCTTTTTTTAACCACTTAAGCATCTCATGTAGATTATGTTTGGCAAATTTTTCGCTGCGGCGCTGTTTGCCTTTTTCGTTTACGGTTGTCAGGAAGCGTAATTCTACCTGTTGTTTACTTTGGTGTTCAGCTTCGGTTCCGGTTAAAAAGGCAGTAATATAATTAGGATGTCGATGCGCGGTTTGTAAACGAGTACTGTCTTTTTTTATTTTACACAAGGCATGGTGGGATTGGTATGACCATAGTTCGATATGTTCTGTGCAATCATGAAATATAATCGGGGTGTTCATTTTAAGATTGCTGGCTATTAACCCGGAGGCATAATGTACGCGATTAAAGACTCGACCGATATGGCCTGATGCAATAACGGATTGAATAAAGTAATAAGGGACAGAATAGGGATTGGATAACGTAATGACTTCATCGATCCATTTCAGGGCATGATTATGGTAGTCGTAGAAGAAATCAAATTTCCTGATAACGCATTTTTTATAGCAGCGAGAACCAAAATTGATCCGGTAATCAATGGCCGCCTTATAAAATTCGGCTGAAAGATTCCGGTTTGAGTCAAGAGCTTCTGAATCTAATGTTTTATAGTGTTTATAAAGTTTATTTGGCGATGGTGTTAATAACTGCCAAAAGGTCAGAATGATTAGCAGGCCTGAACTGACACCCGCAAAGTAGAGGTCATAAGGATGACTCTGACTTAAAGTGCTCAGGTATTCCTGTATTGTTGTCTGGGTCAGGTCAAGTTGAGTTATTAACAATCCAATGTTAACCATTCCAGCTATCGCAACACAGAGTAACAATAATTTTATTATTGTGGTTACTCGCATGACACAAGACCATCCTCGCTTGCGTTTTATTTTTAGAAGTTAGCTTATCTAAGAATTTATCTTATCTAAGAGTTTATCTTATGCGAGAATTCTAAGGACTCTGTCGCGAATATGAAATAGAAATTATGTTGCAGTTTGTGGCAGATTTACGCTAGCCACTTTAGATTGGCGATTGTCAATAATATTTTTCAAGGCAATGATGAATCCGAGACCAAGAAACGCACCGGGCGGTAATATGGTCAGTAAAAACCCATCGTAATTTTCGATTAAAGTGATTTTCAACCAGCTGGCACCGTCACCAAATAAGAGGTTCATTTGCTGAAATAGCGTACCGTAGCTGATGATTTCACGTAACGCGCCTAACACGACAAGTACAAGGGTAAATCCCAGCCCCATAAAAAATCCATCGGCCATAGAGTTCACGGGGTTATTTTTGGACGCAAAGGCCTCGGCACGAGCGATAATGACGCAGTTTGTGGTAATTAGGGCCACAAACAGGCCTATTATTAAATAAAGATCATAAAAATAGGCCAGCATCAGGATTTTGATCAGGGTGACGGAGACCGCAATGATGACCACAAATACCGGGATTCGTATTTCACTGCGAACGTAATCACGAACTAATGACACCACCAGATTTGAAGTGATTAACACCAGCATGGTGGCAATGCCTAACCCCAGTGCGTTGACGACCGTGCCGGATACAGCCAACAGGGGGCACAGCCCCAAAAGTTGAACCGTGGCCGGGTTGCTTTTCCATAGACCGTTTTTAATGATGTCTGTAAGTGAACTCATAAAGGATAAAGTGTATACCTATTTAAACAGGAGGTTTTGATTTAGTTTAAAATATTGCAAGGCCCGATAGCTTGCTTTTACGACCGCTCTTGAGGTGATGGTGGCGCTGGTGATTTGATCAAATTCACCGCTATCGCGTTTTACCGTCCATTTATCAGGTGTTGGGTCGGATAACGATTTACCATTAAAGATGAGAATCCAGTTGGATTTTTGACTTTCAATGGCATCCCCCAGGCCGGGTGTCTCAAGGTGGTCGGTTACTCGAACCCCGGCAAGTGAACCATCAACTTTGACCGCGACCAGCAATCTGATTTTGCCACTATACCCGTCAGGTGCAACACATTGTATGATGGCGGCGACGGGTTTGTTATTTTTACGCGCACGATAGACTGTCATTTCACCTTTGCCTAACAGTTCATCGGTGACCAGGATGGTATCCTTATCCAGATCATTGTCGTGAATAGTGGGGCCAATCAATTCATGCAGTTTTTTCAGGGTGTGATGGCGTTTGTTGGCCGCGACCTGTTCTTTGGTCAAGTCATTAATATAGGCCAC
>QILH01000090.1 GCA_003233255.1 Gammaproteobacteria bacterium
CGTGCCAGTGGAACACCACCAGTTCGTCAGGCAGGTTCTGAGTCCAGGGTGTTCTATTCTGGCATTGTATGGCGCCCAATCCAAGTTCCATACAGGGGCCAGGATTGATCGCAGCGCCCATCGCTTTGGCCATAAGTTGACTGCCAAGACAGATGCCCATCACCGGTACATCGCGTTGCATGGCCGTCTGGATCAAATTTATTTCCTGGTCGATCCAGCTTAACGGATCGTTGACACTCATTGAGCCGCCCATAAACAGCAGCCCAGAGGTATTATTCAAATCCATATTGATGACCTGTTTCTCATCAACTTTGACTAATTCATAGGCCACTGCGCTTGTTTCCAGAATCGTCTGGAAAAAGGCCGGGCCCTCACAATCAATATGGCGGAAAATTCGGATCGGTTTCATCAGATTAGGCTAAGACGGGTTGTTGATATCTGCTAATCTTACTCAGTGGGGATATTAATTGAAAGTGCCAGCGGAGGCCGCATATGAAATATATAGTTAAGGTGTGTTTATTAGTTTCTATTTATTTACCTTTTGTTCCAGCGATAAGCATTGCTGAGTCGATTTACGTTGATCGTAATCCCCAGAGCAATAGCACCATGACTAAAAAAATGTCAAATAACCGACTTGATACATTAATAAAACGAATTGATAAGAATGCCGAGGGCAAGCTCGGCTATTGGTCATTTGTGATTGATGGCCAAAAAATACTGGTGATCACCGATGAGCGTGCTGATCGAATGCGAATTATTGCTCCGGTAATGAAAAGTGAAGAACTGAGTCAAAAACAATTAACTCGGATTATGCAGGCTAATTTTGATAGTGCGCTGGATGCTCGTTACGCCATTGCCAAAGGCGTATTATGGAGCGCCTATATACACCCCTTAGCAGCATTATCGGATGAGGAGTTTTTAGTGGGCGTTGGCCAGGTAACGAATTTAATTACCAGTTTTGGGGGCAGTTATTCTTCCGGGGCCCTGATTTATCGGGGCGGAGACAGTGAGGGATTGCGCAAACGTGAATTGATCGATGACCTGTTGAAAAAAGGCTTAGAGGTATAATTTTAAAATCGTATTAGCTGGATGGGAAGTCGAAACTAAACGCGGCCCCGCCAAGATCACTTTTGGTCACGGTCAATTCACCGTGATAAGCAGAGACAATATCCATTACAACCGATAAACCGATGCCTTGCCCCGGCATGGCCTGATCAACCCGCCCACCACGTTGTAATATGTGATCAATCTCCGAGTCATTAATTCCACGACCATCGTCGGCAATGGTGAAGTTAGCCCGGTTTTCAATCAGGGTAACGTTAATCCGTACTCGCTGCTCGCAGAACTTGCAGGCATTGTCCATCACATTGCCTAGCACTTCCATAATGTCACCTTCATCAACACGGACGTGCAAATCTTTTGGCATGTGAAAATCAAATTGTATGTTTTTATCAAGATATACTTTATTTAATGCATTTGATATTTTCTTAATAAGAGTTTTTACTTCAATACTTTTTCGGATGGGCGAAGAGCCTGCCGTTGCGGCTCGTTGTAACTGATGCCCAATTATATTGTCCATGCGTTGAACCTGCTCCTGAATAGTATGGCTGTTTTTGTCATCTAAGGCATGCAGTGCACCGTTGATTACGGCCAGAGGCGTTTTTAAACTATGGGCTAGATCAGCCAGGGAATTGCGATAACGGGTTTGCTGAGTGTGTTCGTGTTCTAATAACCCGTTGATGTTATCAGTCAGGCGTAAAATTTCAGTTGGGTAGTTGTCGGTAATGCGTTCCTGTCTGCCTGACTCGATGGCGGTAAGCTCACTGCTAACGCGGCGCAGTGGTCTTAGCCCCCAGATTAAAATGATTACTTGTACTATCAATAAAATCATTGCCAGACCGATTAACCATCCCCATAGGGTTTGGCGGTATTCAATAATTTGCTGGTTGAAGCTGTTTAATTCGGTAATGATATTAAAAGTTAATGGGATTTTACCCTTTGGTGTGTGCCATAGAATGCCGTTGCTTTTAATATAATACTCGTCACCATTTATTGTTAATCGTTGTTGGAGAGACTTGCCGGGCTCGAGCTTAATGGGTTTGGGTAAATCAACCCCGATAGTTGAAAGCGATTTCCATATGCGTCGGCCTTTGCTATTTAAGATATAAGCGTATAAGCCGGAACTTGGCAGACTAAATTTAGTTTCTAATAGACGGCTGGGCATATGGATATCAGTGCTGTCGTTTACTTCGGCACCGGCTAGTAGCAAGGTGAGTTGGGTTCTCAGGTTTTCCTGCAGGCTTTTTTCAGCACTTTCATAAAAGGCGCGATCAAGCGCATAACCTGCAAATATAATAAAGAAGGTGAGAACTAAACTAGCAGCAAGTATTAGTCTGGCACGTAATGATTTCACGAATCCTTATCACAGAGTTTAAATCGATAGCCCCGACCACGTAAGGTTTCAATAGGTTGCAGTGTGTTATCAGGATCCAGTTTACGTCTGACGCGCCCTATTATCACCTCGATCACATTGCTATCAGAATCTTCATCGTGTGGATACAGATAATCTCCTAACGTAGCTTTAGAAATAACTTTTTGATGGTTTCGCATCAGGTACTCAAGCAGACGATATTCGAAGGTTGTGAATTCGATGAGGTGTTCGGATAAATAGACTTGCTGAGAATTTATGTCTAATTTAACTGGGCCACACAGCAACTCCTGTCGGGTTTCGCCACTGGCACGACGCAGCAGGGCTTTGATCCTGGCCAATAATTCTTCCATCTGGAACGGCTTAACCAGGTAGTCGTCGGCACCGGCTTCGAGGCCATCGACTTTATCCTGCCAACGATCGCGGGCGGTTAAAATTAACAATGGCAGTGTTTTGCCTTGCTTGCGCAATTCCTTGATAACGTCGATGCCGGAGATACCGGGTAGACCAAGATCCACGATGGCCGCATCAATAGGATATTCCTCCGCAAAGAACAGGCCTTCCTCGCCATCGCCCGTTTCGTCGACCATGTAGTCGTGGTTTTTTAGTTGCTCGACAATTTGTGCCCGAATGTCCTGTTCGTCTTCGATAATCAGTATACGCATAGGATTTAATTCGCAGATTCAATGTTTCCGGATTGTTTATTGACAATCACAATATGCAGGCCGCCATCCGTGTCTAACACTTTTATCTGGTAAGCATTGTCATTAACAGGTTTTACGTCGATGACTCGACCTGGGTAACGTGACGTGGCGATTTTAGCCGCCTGCTGCTTTGAAATTTCTTCAGCAAATGCCATATCCGGGCTGGAAGCCAATCCGCCGACAAGCAGCATGATGATGAGCAATATTCGGTTCATACCTGTATCCCAAATTCGGGTAAAGGCAGTAGCATACAATGACCATTCGGTGAGGTAAATCAACAAGGGCTGCTAATGCAGCCCTGTTGGAATCTATTATGTACTGCAATGGGTAAATATATTAATCCAGATGGACATTAACACCTATAAGCGGCGCTACGTAGATTGCGCTGCCGTAATAACTGTGTGCTGGCGCATGAGGATAGCCATGGGTGTAACTACGGTCATATCGAACCCGATATCCATATTCATGGCTATAATGCGTCGGATATCCGTAACCATGCGGGGCGCGAGCTCGGTGAACATATCCACCAGAATGTGGGCGCTTATAACCACCATGAATTTTGCCGCTGCGCGGGTGAATTTGAGCGCTCCGCTTATTATGAGGTTTAGCGCGATTGTTACTGTGCTCCTGTTTGCTCGCATAATGGCGCTTCAGTGAGCGATCCTGTTCCGAGGCGAGAGCCTGACTACTCATGCCAATGAAACTGAGTACGGTTATTGCGATGACCGCTGATTTTGTTAGAGTCGTTTGCATAATTCACCTCCGGGGTTTGTGGGTGTTGGTTTAGTGTGGTAAATCATAGTGCTTCGACCATGAACCAAAGCTGAACATGGATATATTTGTAACCATATGATTACGTTGAAATAATTTATTTTACCATGAGAGAGATGGATGTATTTACCGGATTATAATGGCCGTAGCCTGGTTAATTTAATGTCGAGTTTGGGGCTCAACTTCGGCCGGGATAATGGCGTTTACCCGGAATGCACGGCTCTCGCGGCGGTTGATTTAAGCCAGTATAAAAATATTGTTTTGTTGGTTATTGATGGCATGGGGCATCGCTATGTTCAATCGCGGGATGGGTTATTTCGATCACATTGTGCGGCAGAACTAACCTCGGTTTTTCCCTCGACCACGGCAACCAGTATCTCGGCCTTTATGACCGGACTGGCACCCCAGCAACACGGCTTAACCGGCTGGTTTACCTACTTACGCGAAGTAGGAGGGGTGACGGCGGTATTGCCGTTTCGTTTACGTGGTATGGACAGCGAATTGACGCAGCAGGGTTTTGATCTGGCCGAATTATATCAGCACCCGGTATTTTTTGATCAGTTAAACTGCGACAGTGTTGTGGTATCCGAGAACTGGATTCTGGATACAACGTTTAATCAAGCGCATACCGGCAAGGCGCAAAAACGTGGTTACGATGATCTTGGCGGGATGTTCGATCAAATAACGGACTGCGTCAAACACAGAGAGGGAAAACAATATATTTATGCCTACTGGTCTCAGTTCGACCATTTATCGCATGTGCACGGTAATCAAAGTGAACCAGTTGCTGAACATTATCTGCAACTGCAATCGGCGACCGAAAAATTTATGGCAAAAATCTCCGATACCAATACCTTATTACTAATTACTTCTGATCATGGATTTATTGATACGACGCCGGATAAATGTATTACTGTGAATGATCACCCGATATTTATGGACTGCTTAAGTGTTCCCCTTAGTGGTGAGCCCAGAACGGCTTATTGTTATGTTAAACTCGAGCAGCATAGAAATTTTACTAATTATGTTGATTTAAACTTTTCTGACCAGCTTGATTGTCTACCCGCGCAGACATTAATAGACGATCATTATTTTGGTTTGGGAGAACCTCATCCGAAACTGTCGGAGCGTATAGGCGACTTTGTTTTAATTATGAAAGAGAATTACACCATCAAAGACTGGTTGCCACAGGAGAAACCATTTTTTCACTATGGTGTGCACGGAGGTGTCAGTGAACTGGAAATGTTTACGCCATTAATTTTATTAGAAGCTTAAGGATATGATAGTCATTTTAGTAAATATTATTCGATTTTTCGATTGTCTGCTGACGTGTTATTTTTTTCTTCAAGTAGTTTAAGTATATCTCGCCCCGAACAGGGTTCGCTGAAAAAATAGCCCTGAATTGCATCGCATTTATGCCAACGTAAAAATTCAAGCTGATCCTTGTTCTCCACACCTTCGGCAACTACCTTCATGCGTAACTTATGTGCCATAGCAATAACCGCATCGACCAGGTCAGAATCGTTGTTGTCCGCAGGCACATCACGAATAAAACTTCGGTCGATTTTAACAATATCAATTGGGTTCAGTCTTAAATGACTGAGGGACGATTGCCCGGTTCCAAAATCGTCCAACGCGATACGAATCCCCATATCTTTAAGGATTGACAACGACTTTTCTGCACCTTGAAAATCTTCTAATAGAGTGTCTTCGGTAATTTCCATGATCAATCCACTTGGATCCACTTTGGTTTTTTCGATCGCATTGACTACGATATCCAATATCGAATCGCCTTTTAATAACACACCAGAAAGATTAACGGACATGCGGATGTTGCGGTAACCTGCTTTTTTAAACTCCATATATTGTAAACTGGCCGTATTCAAAACCCATTGCGTTACTGGTCGGATTAATCCTGAATCTTCCAGGCTACGAATAAATTCCTTCGGCCCGATAATACCACGTTCAGGGTGTTGCCAACGAATAAGTGCTTCGGTGCTAATGATTTTTCCTGAGTTAATATCGATGATAGGCTGGTAAAGTAAAAAGAATTCGTTTTGTTCAAAGGCATTTCGTAATTTATTTTCAAGCGCCATATGTTCCGCAACTTGCTTGGCCATTTCAACTGAATAAAATTTGTAATTATTGCGGCCCAGATCTTTAGCGTGATACATGGCGATATCTGCGTCTTTAATTAACGCATCTACATCATTATCATCACTGGGCCCCAGAGCGATGCCAATCGAAGTCGAACTGTGCAATTCGTGTTTCTCGAGCTGAAAGGGGGCGACAAAAGAATTTATTACTTTACGTGCCATGCTTGCGATCTGATCGACATGGGTGACACCTTCTACTACGATAGCAAATTCATCGCCGCCGAGACGTGAAACGGTATCCGTGCTGCGTACGCAATCCCGTAGCCGGCGCGATACCATGACCAACAATTGATCACCTATATCATGACCGAGGCTGTCATTAATCTGTTTAAAATGATCTAAATCTAAAAACATGAGGCCGATAATAGTTTTGTCACGTCGTGCTCGGGCGATAGCCAGTTCCAGTCGATCTCGTAAAAGTATTCGATTGGGTAACTGTGTTAAAGCGTCATGATGGGCCATATGGTCGAGGTTCGATTGACGAATCTGTATCTGTTCATGCATGTTAGTGTACGATTTTGCCAAACTTTGAAACTCTTCTGCACTTGAAGTCATTAATTTTGCCCGATCAATATGTTCGCCGCTTGCCGTTGAGTGTAGTGCCAATGAAAAATTTTCTATGGGTTTTAAAATTGCATGGTGAAATACAAAGTATCCTACGAGTGCGAGCAGTGATAAGCCGATCGCTACAATAATAACAAAGTCAGATAGTTCTCTTGCCAGTACGGTTAAATCAGTAATGTTCTTAGCCGATGCCACACCGAGTTCAAGTTGCAGGCTTGAAGACCTTTGTTGAATTCGAGCTAAAACAGGTGTGATATCATCACGTAGGATTTCTAAATCACGTCGCCATTGTTTGCTCGATAATGACTGCCTTACATCGGTGTAGGCTGATTGCCATTCAAGGCTCCAATGGCGTAATTCCTGTAGGGAATCTTTACTGATAATATCAAGCGCACCTTGTTGATCGAGGGTGTCGAATTTTTTTAATAACCTGTTTAACTGAGTCAGATAGATTTCAATATTTTTTTTTCGAGCTAACATGCCTTTAGCTGGATTGTTTGAAAAAACTCCAAAACTATTGGAAACGTACAATCTAAATTCTGATATCATCATTTGCCAGGTGTGCCTGATCTTATTGGTTAATATATAAATTTTTTGCTGTGTTTTGTTATCAAGGTTTTCTGAACTCTCTAATATCAAATTATTTAAAGCCGACATGAAATTAAGATTATGATTAAGCATTCTTTGCTGCATAATATCTAAGGCAGGAAACCATTTTGTCTCATCACTACGAATTGTAATTAATTCATTGGTGACATTTATTAACTTTTCTCTATCTTCCGAAAGTGACACTACCAGGTCAGATAAAACTGGGTCGTCTATTATCCACTGGTTTAAGGATAACTTTTCTATGGCTATACCAAAGAGCTTGAAAGAACGATATATATTTTGTTGGTTATCAGTGGTTGGAAGTGTTATGTAGCGTTGTAGACTGGATTCAAGAGTATGTTTTTGCAGAATAACATTGGAAAGTGCGTCCGAAGCATCAGTGCGGTGGTTGATGTGCTGTAATTGTTGATGGCTGCTTAGATCAACATAGCGCCAGCCAAAATAGGCGGAAAATAGCAGTGCAATTGAAACTAAAATAGTTGCACTGAGGTATCTTTGTCGGAGTGTCCTTAATCCAAACCAGCTGAGTCTATTATTATAGTTTTTTGGCATTAAGGAAAATAGTCCTCGTTTAATACAATCTTTATGATCTCTCGATGGGTATTATATTCCTGATCGGTTGCGGGTAAAAATTTAGTTATATGGGCTGATTCTAAGATTTTTTTACCCGTTCTAGATTTAAATAAGTCTGTCATTATTTCTTTTATCTTTGTTGCTCGTTCGTCCTGCATGGATTTTTTAACCGCCCATGGCAAATGAGCCATTAGTTTACTTTTTGCAAGATACTTCATTTGTCCTGTATCTATTTTTTCCTTTACATCAGGAAGATCCAGTACATAGTTTCCAGCGCCAGCCGCCGCCGCTTGTT
>QILH01000193.1 GCA_003233255.1 Gammaproteobacteria bacterium
GTTTTCGTGGCGATGGCTGCTGAGCATGGCCTATTTCGCCATCGCCGCCCTCGCCTACATGGCCTATCTATTTAGTCACCCATCCCCTGAAATGCTCAGTCGTTTAATCCCGTTCTTCGTGATATTCATTCTATTGCTGCTGGGCTCGTTACTGATGTTTATGTACCGTTCCCCGAACGTGACCGAGTTTCGAAGTCGCTACTGCGGCTGTGTGTTGATCAGTCTGTTATACAGTAATCCGGGCAAAGACGTCTTCAATCAGTTCGTCGATGAATTAAAACAACGCATTCTGGCCGCCAGTCAGTCGGTTCGCATTGATAAACATCGTATGCTAATCAATGAAATTACCAAACTGCGACGACTGCGAAATGAGAGTATTATTACCGAACGAGACTATGTCGCGGCCTCGCGACGTATCCCGAACATGAAAGCCTGACGAATTACTTACGCGGCGGCGGCCTTTTTACGGCTCTTGCGAAACGTAAATGACTCTCCGTCTACATCGATTTCAATAACATCGTTCGGCAAGAACTTACCCCCTAGAATATCCTGCGCCAACGGATTCTCCAGTTGTTGTTGTATGGCCCGCTTTAACGGCCTTGCTCCATAAACCGGATCAAAACCTGCTTCACTCAATTTATCCAATGCCGCTTCGGAAATATCCAGTCCCAGATCGCGTTCTTTCAATCGTGACCGCAAATAATCGATCTGTATATTGGCTATGGAACGGATTTGCTCTTTCAACAGGGGATGGAATACAACAACTTCATCGATGCGATTAATAAACTCCGGCCGAAAATGCTGGCTGACGTTTTCCATCACCGCCGATTTCATCGCTGCATAGTTTTCTTCTCCAGATAGTTCCTGAATGTGTTGCGAGCCTATGTTTGATGTCATCACGATCACGGTATTGCGAAAATCAACCGTGCGCCCCTGGCCATCGGTCAGGCGTCCATCATCCAGCACTTGCAGCAAGACATTAAACACATCGGGATGGGCCTTTTCGACTTCATCCAGTAACACAACGGAATAGGGTTTACGGCGTACCGCTTCGGTCAGATAACCTCCCTCTTCATAACCGACATACCCAGGAGGCGCACCGATTAAACGCGCGACGGAATGTTTTTCCATAAACTCTGACATGTCGATACGTACCATGGCCGCTTCCGTATCAAACAGGAAGGTTGCAAGTGACTTGGTTAATTCGGTTTTACCTACGCCGGTTGGCCCAAGAAATAAAAACGAACCATTAGGGCGATTAGGATCAGATAATCCTGCACGCGAACGACGAATCGCATCGGACACCGCCTGCACGGCCTGATGTTGACCAATCACACGCTTGTGCAGCTCATCTTCCATGCGTAATAATTTATCGCGTTCGCCTTCCAGCATTTTAGAAACGGGAATGCCCGTCCATTTCGAAACCACCTCAGCTATCTCTTCCTCACTAACCTTGTTCCGCAGTAATTTGGTTTCCTGCATCTCGGCCTGTCCAGCCATATCAAGTTGTTGCTCTAACTCAGGAATTCGACCGTATTGCAATTCGGACATACGCGCCAGATCACTGGCACGACGCGCGGTTTCCAGTTCCATTCGGGCGCGATCCAGTTCTTCTTTGATGTGTTGAGTGCCTTGTAAGGCCGCCTTTTCGGCGACCCAGATTTCTTCCAGGTCTTTGTATTCTCGCTCGGCCTTGTCGATCTCATTCTGTAAGTTATTCAGGCGTTTTTTCGAGGCGTCATCGGTCTCTTTATTTAACGCTTCTCGTTCAATCTTGAGTTGAATTAACTTACGATCGAGTTTATCCATAGTCTCCGGTTTGGAGTCGATCTCCATACGAATACGACTCGCGGCTTCGTCGATCAGATCGATGGCCTTATCGGGGAGTTGTCTATCTGAAATGTATCGGGTAGACAGCGTTGCGGCTGCCACAATCGCCGGGTCGGTAATATCAACGCCATGGTGGACTTCGTATTTTTCTTTCAGACCACGCAGTATCGCAATCGTCGCCTCGACGCTGGGTTCTTCCACTAACACTTTCTGGAAACGACGTTCTAATGCCGCGTCTTTTTCAATATATTTACGATATTCATCAAGTGTGGTCGCACCGACACAATGCAATTCGCCGCGCGCTAAAGCAGGCTTTAACATATTACCCGCATCCAATGAACCTTCGGCCTTTCCCGCACCGACCATGGTGTGAATTTCATCTATAAATAAAATCACCTGCCCTTCCTGTTTGGCCAGATCATTTAAGACCGCTTTTAAACGTTCTTCAAATTCACCCCGAAATTTTGCACCGGCTAACAAGGATCCCATATCCAGCGATAAAACCCGTTTACCTTTTACACCTTCAGGAACCTCACCATTCACAATCCGTTGCGCCAGACCTTCGACAATGGCGGTTTTACCCACACCCGGTTCACCGATCAATACGGGATTGTTTTTGGTGCGCCTTTGTAATACCTGCACGGCGCGGCGAATCTCATCGTCACGGCCGATGACAGGATCAAGTTTGCCCTGCTCGGCCCGTTCGGTAAGATCAATCGTATATTTTTCTAATGCCTGACGATTTTCTTCGGCATTCGGATCATCAATTTTTTGTCCGCCCCTGACCTGCTCGATAGCTTGCTCGATGGCCGCTTTCGTTGCACCACTCTTGCGCAGTATTTCTGCCACCTGATGCTTGTCATCAAACAGGGCAAGGACAAATAACTCCGATGAAATATACTGATCTTTGCGTTGCTGAGATAACTTATCCGTCTGGTTTAATATTCTGGCCAGATCATTTGATATGTGCAGATCAACGGCTGAGCCGGTTACAGACGGCAGGTGTTCAAGTGCTTCACCTAACTGGGAACGTAGCAGGTTGACGTTTGCGCCTGCCAGTTGTAACAGATGACGCACTGAACCGCCATCCTGATCCAGCATTGCGATTAATACATGCAAGGGGTCAACCACCTGATGATCGCGACCAACCGCGACACTCTGTGCATCCTGTAATGCCAGTTGAAATTTACTGGTTAATTTATCCATTCGCATGTGACAAGTTCCTCACCATAAATATATTAAGATTGTTTTATTCTAGAATCTATAAGAATTTATAGGGATATTTTTTGTTGTTTCAAGTCTTATTGGTATTGATCTAAATCAATTTTAGACCATTACTGGATTTTTATCCCGCCAGAAAATCATTAAAAGATCCTTCTCTGCGTTCAGAATGACACGTTAACAACGGGGTCGTGAAAACGGCGAAAAACAAGGGAATAATAACAACAGAATGCTCGACCCAGCCCTGTCATCCTAAGGCGCGTAGCAACGAAGGATCTTGCGCGTTAACTAAACGACAAAGATCCTTTACTACGTTCAGGCCTGACGTTTATTAGATTCCTTTGCCAGGCGACTGGCCGCATACTCTGGATACAGCTTTTCAAGCGACACACTAAAGCCCGGCTTTTGTACAATACGAACGTGTTTACGGCTAAATTCACTGGCATTGCGTAAGCCACATGAGTGAGCGATCACATTAATCTCGTGATTAACCCAATGCGCATAATTGGCCACCCGCTTGCCCTTGTCTTCAACCACCAGACCTTTTTGAAAACGTTTGTTATGGGTTGTAATTCCGGTCGGACAGGTATCACGATGGCATTGCAACGATTGAATGCAACCCAGCGCAAACATAAACCCACGCGCACTCACCGCAAAATCCGCACCCATGCATAAGGCCCAGGCGACATTACCGGATGTAATCAGTTTTCCAGAGGCGATGATTTTAATCTGTTTACGCAGGTCGTACATATTCAGGGTATCCACCATAATCGGCAGTGATTCTTTTAAAGACAAACCGACATTGTCAGATAGCACCTGTGGTGCCGCACCCGTGCCGCCTTCACCACCATCGATGGTGATAAAATCGGGGGCGTAATCCAAACCCCGTCGATGAATCGTTTCACACAACTCATGCGGGAATTCTTCGGAACCGACGACGGCCTTAAAACCCACCGGACGGCCGGTAAGTTCACGAATATAGTGGATCATTGACAACAACTCATCACAATCGCTTATCTCACGATGACGATTGGGACTCGATGAAACCTGGCCCTGTGGAATGCCACGAATTGCCGCTATCTCGGACGTGACCTTGTTACCCGGTAGCACACCGCCCCGTCCCGGCTTCGCACCCTGCGACAGTTTAATCTCGAAGGCCTTGACGCGTTTACCAATATCCCGCACTTTATTCGGATCCAGTTTTCCATCCTGATCACGAATACCGTATTTTGCCGTACCGACCTGGTAAATAATGTCCGGGCCAAACTCTTCATGATAGGGCGACATTCCCCCTTCTCCGGTATTCAGCCAGACTTTTGCCTCGGCGGCGCCTTTTGAAAGTGAGCGCACAGCGGGTTTCGATATGGCACCAAAGCTCATGCCGGAGATATTAAAAATGGACGGGTTCTCATAGGGATGCTCGCAACCTGGCCCGATAACCATGTGCGGGCGATCGGTCTTTTCTTCTTCTAACAAAGGAAAGGACGCATTAACAAAAATCACTGAACCATTGGAATTCATATCATTCGTCGAACCAAAACCCACCAGTCCGCCCAGGCCTTTTGCAGTACGGTAAACCCAGGCCCGGCCCGCACGATTAAAGGGTTGTTCTTCGCGATCGGCGGCAAAAAAATACTGCCGGAAATACTCACCAAGGCGTTCAAACCGATAACGCATCCGTCCGATAACCGGATAATTCCGCCGGATCGCATGCGCGGTTTGAGTCACATCCTGCACATACATAATCACAATAGAAATCAGCCCAAACGCGGCCAGCGCCGCAAACCCGAGAATCACCCAATCAGCAATATTATCTAGAAACATAATCAGCAAAGTCCTTTGTTAACAAAGACTTCATCGGCCAAAAATGAGATTACTTAACGTACAGGAAAACAGGATAATGAAACCACGATGACCCGCATAAAATTATCCATATACCTTATTTTTTAAGAGGTTTCGTCATCGGCGGTACACCCGTTGCGGCAACAACAACCATCGAGCATGACTGAATCCCGAGCGTACCTGAGATATCGACCAGGGCACTACGCACATCACGTTTCTCCCGAGACACGGCAATCAACCCAACGGGGCCATTACGCATGATTTTCTCTGCAGAGACAGGATTCAACCGCAAAATCCGCCAGACCAGAATTGAGCAACGGGTATCCCCTGTATGGCGATACCCGTTGTTTCTCATTGAGCTAGATTACGGCTCTACCGACTTGATTTCTTCCTTTTTGTGGCAAATGTCGTTTTACCATTGGGTCTACCCGAACGTACGTTATCACGGATATAAGGGTATAACGTACTCGAGGTTCTTTTACCCCCGGCATACCAGTCCCTAACAATATCCGCCTGCTGTTCAACGTTATATTTATTCCATTGTTTTCCGGCCGTTCCATAATCGTAGGCACCCGATGTCGATCCAGTCTGAGCAACCGACAAGGCCTGGTGGAGTGCAGAATTAGAAGTAAAGGGGACATTATGTTGTCCCTGCCATACATGCACCATTTCATGGATCAAGGTGAGTCTTCCGTTACTGCTGGCAGTAAGGCCCGCATAAAAGGTTGTGCCGACATTCACCAGGTATCCGGTAGGAACCTTGCTAACCCAGTAGCCGGAGTTAAGACCCACAGTATTGGTAATTTTAACATTGCTAAATGTAATTGAAGAACCAAATACTGATCTAACAAGCGATTTTTCGGCGGAAGTCAAGGGACGAGGAAGTTGCGGTGACAACGGTACGGTCGTCAGCCCCCCTAGATTAATCGAACCGGACGAATTACCCGCATTAGAACCCCCACCGGAACCTGGGGCTGCATTTAAGCATTCCACAGAAACCAGTTTTGTCGGCGAAGTTCCTACATAGTTGCCAGCGCCAGGATTACGCGCCATGCCCGTCAGGGTAAACGGTGAAACCGTTACGTTGGTCAGCGTCAATTTTATACTTGTACTCTTCATGTTTTTTACATAATTCATACGATTTTTGTTTAACGTTGTTTTCTGACCGTAGTTAAGGTATTTAATAGCTGACTGGTTCTTATAAGTACCCGTAAAAGTGTTACCACTATTCCAGCTGTATAAAAACTTACATTCATTTGCGGCCAACGCGCTTTTACTTATCGCCAAAAATGAAACCAAGCAGATCAGCGCAACGTATTGCATTCTGGTTTTCATAATAAATTCTCCAATATGATAGTTAAGGTTGTGTGCTTTATAGCTACGTTATGTTCACTACGGTTAAATTTAATCTTTAGCTAAACAACGGTAGCAATGATCTGTAGCCTAGCGCAGGATTTTGTTATACGGCATCCCATAGATAAGGGATAAGGGATAAGTAGATGGGACAAGTGTTGTTAACCCGGCAAAAAGCTTAAATCTGGATGATTGATTTGGACCATGAATAGAGAACGGTATTCAATCTGGTAATAAATAACAGCCCGCTGGCCTCACAAGCAAGTTATAACCATTTAATCAGGGAAAAGGGGGATGTACGGTAAATTATTTATAAGTCTTACGTTTAAAAAGATCATTGCGGCGACTGACCAGCCGATCCAGAAACAGCAAACCATCCAGGTGATCAAGTTCATGCTGAATAGCACGTGCTTCATAACCACTGGCTTCCAGCTCTTGCGACTCGCCCTGCTCATCCAGGTAAGATAATGCAATTCGTTCGGCACGAATAACATTGCCGGTAAAATCGGGCACCGACATACAGCCTTCGCGTCCCACTTTCATTCCGTCCCAGCGACTGATCTCAGGGTTAATCAGCACTAAACGACCATGCTGCTCAATTTTAGGCTTGCTAGAGACATCGACAATGACGATACGCTCGAAATGTCCTACCTGGGGAGCGGCAATACCGACGCCACCCGGCCCATTGCGCATGGTTTCCTCAAGCTCGGTGATAAAACTCAGCACAGTGTCGTCGATTTGCTCGACCTCATGCGAAACCTGCTTAAGTGTGGCATCAGGATAAGTAAGTATGGGTAATACGGCCACGGCTTATCCAACTAAAGTATCAATCGGGAAGACCTTTATATCGATCTCAGACTGTGCTTCATTCAATAAGGCCCGTTCGATATCCTCAACACTAGTAGAAGAGTGTCCTTCAATGTGCATGACATAAATGGGTTTGTCGTCGGAACCGGCAACATCCGATTCCAGATCCAGTATATTAAATTCCTGCTGTTGCAAAATTTTTGTCACTCGGGCAACAATGCCAGGACGATCCGCGCCATAAACACTCACCCGCATATTTGGAATAATATGCTCATGCAAATAAGCCTCGATGGGATCGATGTGCAAACGTAACTTATGTTCGGTTAAACTGGACTGTAGTTGTTGCTCTATTTCAATTTCCGTTTTATCGCAATTTACCATCAACATCATGGTAAAATTACCACCGAGTCGCATCATTGAAGTTTCACCCAGTTGGCAACCTGCGGAAAATAATCCGTTACTGATGTCAGCAACGATACCAGGTTGATCACGTCCAACGATCGTTAACATATACCAAACTGACATAAATTTTCTCCAGCTATTAGTGACTCAATTATTTTTCAATATATACCCGGTTATACCGCTACTAATTCGTTCAATGCAAGGTTGCATGCGCAAAATAGATAACCGCTATACCGGCCGATATTAAGGTAATCTGTCGTAGCGTTTGACTAAATTCAACACGTTTATGTAAACCAGGGATTAGATCGGCAACCGCAATATAAATAAAACTCGATGCGGCGATAGCCAGTATGTAAGGCACAACCGCCTGGGCCTGACTCAAACTGTAATACGCAATGACCGCGCCGACAATGGTGCCGACACTGGCAAGAATATTAAAAATAAAGGCCTTCTTCCGCGAATAACCACTGTGCAACAAAATAGCAAAATCTCCGATCTCCTGCGGAATTTCATGCGCTGCGACCGCTATGCTGGTAATCACACCGAGGTGAAAATCGGTCATAAAGGCCGCCGCGATCAAAATACCATCGACCAGATTGTGTACCCCATCACCGATCAAGATCAAGGTACCCGCAGC
>QILH01000259.1 GCA_003233255.1 Gammaproteobacteria bacterium
AGGCATACGGATAAGTTCATCCGCAAGCAGATGATCAAATGCTTTTGAGTGAACATAATCGTGACAGGGGTCAACATCCAGCAAGAATCGCCAATCAATTGTAAGTTCTTCAGGAACAGCGCCAAAGCCTTCAGTACCAAAACGTTCATCAAACAAATCAATAACTGGGTATTCCCCATTAACGGGATAATGCGAACGCACTAATGTATGCCCGAAACGATAAGCGGCAACAGAAAATTCGACAGGCATGCAAATTCGTCCACATTTATCTTTGATGTCAAATTTGGGGAATTTACCAAGGTTGCCAATTACTTGCTTGTATATATCTTTATCGCAGATGCGCTTCAGAAAGTCATATAGTACGATCCATTGGTAATGAAATCTGACATCCATCTGTGCCTCTTCGAATGAACGACCAATGATACGACGATTATGAAACTTAAGAAACAATAACTGTATCTGTGATATGAACAGGTTTTCATCATTGCGTGGATCACCGATCAATGCAGTCCCATCTGTATTTCGTGGCACATCATTCTTATTGACATCATTACCAATCAGCAATCTACCCGCCTGTCCCTGATCATACAAAAAAGGGGATGCTTCAGGTCCAAACCCATAGACGCAATCCAGGTCGAGTGAAGCTGAGCGTAGATTTGGTAGATCATTAACCTCTTTTGAGCTGATAGGATCTCCGTGTAAATTACTTGTAGTATCAAGCGTGAGGTCGTGATCAACAAATTGCGCAAAGAATGTATACGCCGCAGGCACAAGACTGTCACCGGATGATGAATTTACATCGTGCATAATACCGCCAGAACCACCCAATATAGCAGCAATTTCTGCTGCTTCACATTGTTCTGTGACTTTCGCTTCATCAGCCCAGGACTTCAGCTTTGGAAACATTTTACAAAAATTTCCCAGCCTCGCATGACTACAACCCTTTGCTTTACCAGTACCGTGCATGGTTTTTTCTTTTTTCATAATTTTTTCCCTGTAATCAAAGAAACAAACCGCAGTATACGTAGCCATACTACGATCAATTTGTGAACATACATTATTATTTCGGCGTATTTCCAATAAAATATGCGCTTGGATCAAGCTCAAACGCGGAGGTCAGTATATAAAAATTGCTAGTGTTAAACATGGTATAATTACCATAATTGATGTTAGAAGGTATGAATGCCGAAGAACAGAAATAAAGGATTGAATAATAAAAACAAGTTCGTAGCATTGTGATTCTGACATTAATAATAAAACGAGTCTGCAATACCCCAATTTATGCTCAACGATAAGTTTTGGCTGGAGTTCCGAATGATCATCGATAACACGGCCTCTAGTACATTAACCACTTTATATTGTCCGGTCAGCGTTTCTATGGCACTTCGCATCAAAGCATAGCTCGCAGGTAATGGTTGTTCCCTTGGCAAGAGCTATACCAACAGTAGGCGCTTTAGGCGACGCCGAGGCGGAATGCCACAGAATCGCCCGAAGGGTTGACCTGTCAGCTTCCATGGTGGTGTTGCGCTTCTTGTGAAGGGAGTGCCCTGCGAAGCGCGCCTAGCCACGGGAACTGACAGGCCAACTGACCCGACAATATAAAGTGGTTCATGTACTAAGGATAAGTATCATCTTCGATCAACGGTAGAAGGGATACCTTACCGAATACGAACAGGCTATCCATGGCGAGATTTACCCCTTTTCCATAAATCATTCAGGAGGCGCAAGAGAAATCCAAGACTGTAGGTTCTTCATCGTTATTAATAGTTTAATTTCCTGTCACCCAGATAAAAGAAGAACGCCGGAATATATCGGTGTAACCGAAGGCGGCTATCATGACGGAAAATATTTCATCAAATTCGACCCGCACTTGTTAATGAAGAAATATTTTGGGTCAAAAGTAATTGGATACTGGTAAACTCTTGAAATATCTGTTAATCACTATCGCTAGCCAGCGTCCAGGCACTTTTTCTCTTTAGTTTTCGTGCGAGCCCGTACCGGATTTAATCCAATTCCTTATAACCCTAATTTTGTTCGTTTAAACTTTATTGCATAGAAATATATCAATAAACATATCGGTAATATGGCACAAAAATATCGCTATTATTTCCTTTAGTTAATTATTCTGGATATGCTAATTTTAAAATTCTAAAACGGGATTTACTTATAAAAAATATAATCAGGGAGAAAAATTATGAATACGAATGAATATCGTACTTTTGATGGTCGTAATAATAATATGGATAACCCTGAGTGGGGACGGGCTGGTGAAGGTCTTCTAAGAGTAACTCCAAATGCATACGCGGATGGTATTAAAACGTTGGCAAAAAGGGGGGAGTACAATCCTAACCCGCGCGTTATTAGCAATGAAATATTTCAGCAAACTTTACCACCTGTACTCAACAGCAGGGGGCTGAGTGATTTTGTTTGGGCTTGGGGTCAGTATATTGACCATGAACTTGATCTTATTGAATCACAGAAAGATGATGAAATCGCGAATATTGCGGTGCCCTGCAATGATCCGGTTTTTGAAAATTTTCAGGACTGCACTAAATTCATTATCCCTTTTTCTCGCTCACTTTTTATGCCAGAAACAGGCACAGGAAAGGATAATCCACGTCAACAATCGAATGAAAATTCGTCTTACATCGATGCATCATTGATTTATGGATCGGATAAAGAACGAGCCGATGCACTGCGTACCTTTGACGGTACCGGTAGACTAAAAACAAGTACCTCAGACGTGGGTGAATTGTTACCTTATAACGTAAATGATCTGGACAATGAAGATAACAATGATCCAATAAGGCAACGTTTTTTTGTTGGTGGCGATGTCCGCGTCAATGAACATGTTGTACTTACCAGTATTCATACATTATTTGTGCGGGAACATAACCGGGTTTGTTTGGATCTTGTGACATGTGATCCCAGTTTGGCCGGTAATGATGAACGTGTTTACCAGCTGTCGAGAAAATATGTGGGTGGAATTATCCAATCAATTACATTCAATGAATTTTTGCCTGCGCTATTAGGTAAAGACAGAATTTCTGCATACGCGGGATATAATGCGAATGTGAATGCGGGTATTGCAAATGAGTTTTCTACTGTCGCCTTCAGACTGGGGCATAGCATGCTTTCATCTGAGGTGCTTCTGGGTGAAAACAATCGTTCCATCAGATTGCGAGATATGTTTTTTAAACCTTACTTCGTTCGCTTGCACGGGATTGAACCTATCTTGCACGGGTTGAATATAAAATCCATGCATGAAGTGGATGCAAAAGTCATTGAAGATGTGCGCAGTTTCCTGTTTGGCCCACCAAACCCGGCTTCGCGCATGCTTCTTGATTTAGTAGCCCTTAATATTCAACGAGGTCGTGACCACGGAATTGCCGATTTTAATACGTGTCGAGAGAAATTTGGACTGCAAAGGTATAAAAAATTCTCTGACATTACTGCTGATAAAGCTGTCACTGGTACATTATATGATTTGTATAAAGATGTTGATTATATCGACCCATGGGTTGGTGCAATGGCGGAAGACCATGTAGTTGACTCCAGCGTTGGACCACTTGCTCTTGCAATTCTAAAAGATCAGTTTGAACGAGTAAGAGATGGCGATCGTTTTTGGTATGAAAATGATAACGATTTAACAGTCGAACAAAAAATCGAAATAGAAAGTACACGATTGTCGGATATTATCCGAAGAAATACCGATGTCATTGATATATCCGACAATGTATTTATTGCATTTAACTAATTAAAGCGCCCGTCTCTTAAACTATTTAAAAGTTGAAAATAGGAAAGTTTTATCAATTTTACCTTATTAAAATTTCTCATAGAAAGATAAAATACGTGAAAAACCTGGTGAAGTGAGAAGGTTGATTACTCCTGAAAATATCGTTTTTTTCATAAAAAATACAGTAGGTGATAATTATGAATACATTAAATTTCTACAAAAATCGCATTTTGGTTATGGCCTTATCCATATTAATTCTCTATGTACCTCCTGCATCTGCACACTTGAGATGGTTTGCTGAAGACTCGCAAAAACGAGGGTATTTATATAATGATCTTGTTTCATACTCACTTATCTGGATTGGCGTTGGTATCACACTTATTATTATAGGTATTTTTATTGACAAAATACTTCCCAAGGTATCTGCGCCATGGCAGCCAACACTTATTGAAAAATATGCAACATCGATTTTAGGAATTTTTGTGGGTGCCTCATTGATTATTAGCGCACTGGATGGAAATGTGTTTTCAATGAACATTAAAGATACTGGTGCATTACATACAGTACTGTTGTTGTGTGAGGGATTTATCGGGGTGAGTTTGGTTTTCGGGTTAGCGGTACGACAAGCATCTCTCTTGTTAATAGCATTATGGCTGGTCGCCACACTAACTGCGGGTCTGGTTGTCACGCTGGAAAACCTTTGGGTATTAGGCGCTGCGATTTTCTTTTTCTTACGAGGCAGGCCGTTGTTGCGTTATTCCCGCGAAGATATTTTTCCCTTCTTGAACATTAATGTCAGTCAGGCGCAAGCCTTAACCTTTCTTCGCATTTTCATCGGTGCAAACCTAATATTTCTTGGGTTTAGCGAAAAAATTATGGTGCCTGAATTAGGTTTGTCATTTTTACAGGAGCATCAGTGGAATTTCATGAAACATCTGGGATTATTATGGTTCGCTGACGATTTGTTTGTGTTCTCTGCAGGTGCAGTCGAAATTATTTTGGGTATTTTTCTTGTGGCAGGATTGGCGGTAAGATTGACGGCGGCTGTTTTAGCGATATTATTTCTCACTCCACCGTTTTTTATGGGGCCTGCAGAAATGATTGGGCATATTCCTCATATCTCTATCGTTGCTATGCTTTTGTTATTTGGTCGAGGATGTACATTTACTGTTGCGTTTACTGCACTGGTTGCTATGTTAAAGCATATCAAAATATCGAAACAAACATTATCGGAGGATGCTTTGCAGGATCAACCAATGACAAATATTATGCATAGTTTACCGTCACATTCTCCGTTAGAAAACCTATATGATAATGGCATTCACCAAAAAATCCGGCTTTTGGTTACATTATCCAGAACGCGCGGTATATTATCCTCACTTCCAGATTATGATATGAAAAACCGCTACGAGCGAGTACTTGGCGCAGGAAAAAATACCGATATTTATCATCGACCAGCTAGTCCAACAAAGCGATACAATTGTATCTCTCGCTTATCAAGAAATAGATACCTTCCGTTGGCAGCCGGGCGACAACGTGGCCAGCAATGGTTACGCCGACAAAACCCTGCTGCCTGAGAAACCGATCTTTCAGTATATTAACACCTTGTACTTTGACATCTAAAACAAGTCGTAAATTAACAATCATATAGGCGTAATAAGCATGTAAGAGGCGTCTGGGGTTACATCTAATCTCAGCGCCTCCTTGATGCCTAAAACGGCTTCACTATGATATCAGCATCCAAGATTGAAGGGGATTCTGACCCATACGGTTCCCAATTTTTCTTCCATTCTTTTTAGTACTCTCAGGGCACAGTCATCAACATTAATCAATTTACTCATGCCGAGTAAATTTGAGTGAATCCGGTCGCTCATTTGGTTGGTGATATACTCGTGGCGTTTGGGACTTAGGTGTCACTGTGCGTCATATTTATTTCATGGCACCAAAAGTAGGCGCTTTTGGGCGAGGTGAAATGACAAGTAGTAGTCGTTCTATTGCGAGGAATTTTAACACAGCCATGGGATAAAGAGAGCGTGCAGTGGCACCTAAATCTCAATCGCCACAGATATAACATGCCTGCGTTTTACAAACCTGAAAAAAGCCCCGACGATGCCGGGGCTAAGGTTACGCTTTTTTTGTTATCGACCGACTTTTATTGGAAGACTTCCACAAAAGACATCATGCCGGTATCTGCATGTTCGAGAATATGACAATGGAACTGCCAACCCCCGGAGCGTCCCCGTTTGCCCATTGCAAGGTCAGCATCCTCGATTACCGCAACCCCACCATTCGCTTCGATATCTGCGCCAGTGAGTCCCTCGGCTGGCGAGAAATCAATAGCAATTCGAGTAAGCGATACCGAGCCCGCCGGACCATTACGGGATGGCAGGTTAACCATATCGACATTTTCTAGCTGCGGGGCAGGCACCACTTCCAGTACGTTACCTTCTTGATCTTTATATAGGGTCTCCAACACCTGGAAGAAAAAACCGTGCAGATGGAAGGGGTGATCACCACCGGTCATATTGACCAGATTCCAGATCTGAATCTCACCCACCTGTGCGTCAGGTGCATCGTCACTGGTGACTTCGCTGAAGGTTTTGCCATTGATGAGGAATTTAATCGTGCCATCTGCCATGGGCATGCTGTGATCGAACGTGAGTGTGATCTCAGTAGCATCGGTAGTATCGATGGCTTCGATGGTGCGCAACTGTTCAGGTAACTCAAGCTCCTTGGCCGGTTTGTAATTTTTTTCGAAAATCAGACGCATGAGCGGAATGTCTGGATAATCACCATCCATTTCATCATCACCCATCATTACCATGCCATTGTCCATAATATCGATGGTATGACGACCTCGGACACTGTCCTTCCAGTATACGATCAGTTCGGAGCCGGGTTCACCCTTGGGGACAAACATAATATCGGCGCGTTGGCCAGGTACCAGGAACACATCCTCTCCATCCTGAAAGGCCATCTCCAGCAGACCACCATCACCACCTATACGGGTCAACTCATGGCCCGGTACAACAACACGCATAAAGCGCGTATTGGCAATGTTCACCATACGCCACCGCATGGGGACTCCCGATTTAACATGCAGAGTAGGCATCTCTCGACCATTAACCAATAGAGTGTTACCACTGCGACCGTCAATTTTTTTCAATAAGACTTCTTCCGTAGTACCGGTAAAAAACTCTTCCACTTGACCGTGCTCATCGAGTAACACGTCATCAAGAACCAGTATTTTTTGTTCGGTCGCGCGGATAAAACTGTTAACCGACTCTTTTTTCTCAGAGACCAGCAATGCACCTGCCAGCCCCTTTTCAACCTGTTCATTAGAGCGTACATGCGGGTGATACCAGAACAATGAAGCTTCTTTCAACTCAAATTCGTAGGTGAACGACTCTCCTGGCGGGATAGGGTTTTGTGACATAGATGAACCATCCATATCTGCCGGTAAACGTAGACCATGCCAATGAATAGTGGTGGGCTCGGGTAGGTTATTGGTGAAATGCACAATAAGTGTGTCACCCACTGTCCCACGGATCAGCGGACCAGGCACAGCACCGTTGTAAGTATAGACTTTGGAGGGTACACCTGGAACCATTTCCACATAGTCTTCCCGCGCTTCGAGATTGATTTCGACGATATGCGGATCGGGATTGATATCTACCAACTGTTGCAAACCGAAAGCTTCCGTGAATGCCTGATAACCGTCATACGTCTCAAGATGAATCCCTGCAATATGCTGTAGATCAAGGTTATCATTTCCCCATCGCCACGGACTATCAGTTTTGATAAATTCCATACTATCAGCGTATTTAGTGAACTGTTGAACATCTCCGGCCACGGCAAATGGCAGTGCGAATGCACAGCATAGTAGTGATGTTGTGATTGTTACTATTTTCATAATTTCCATATCTCCATCTTTATGTTGCTTGTAATTCCGTATACTCGGACTCCTTGGTTGGCATCGAAGCCATAGCCTGCATAACCAGACCTGTGTACCCATAATATTCGTGTTTTACAAATAATTAATTTTTCCACCAACACACTTACCTCATAAACAAGATAAGTGGCATGACCTGAACCTTCGCTGAAAACCAGCAGTCCATCTGTAATGAAATGCCAAACCGGGAAGTTATTACGTGCATGTTCCTTATTTAACCAGGATTAACATTTCCAGTTAATTGGAATTTTTTATTTATTGGGGGCGGTTGATTTTCTGATCTTCGTCAGCATAGCCATATAGACGAAAACACCAGAGTTAAGG
>QILH01000287.1 GCA_003233255.1 Gammaproteobacteria bacterium
AGTTTGGGAGCAATAGGTGAAATTTTATTATGGGTTGCGGTAGCTGCTTTGATTGTATTAGCCGTTGTTTTCTATCGACGCTTGGGGCCTACCGGTCGTCGCGATAGTCTTAAGATAAATAGAAAGTTGCCAAAATCATTATTCGGTTTGGAAATTACCCCGGAGTCTTTGCCGGATGATGTCGGTCAGGCTGCATTAGCTCTGTGGCGTAAACAGGATCCACTGTTGGCACTAAGCCTTTTATATAGAGGCGCACTCACCACACTTGTACATCATTATGGAATCAATTTAAAAGGCAGTGCTACCGAAGGCGATTGCATTCGAACGACTTACATGCATAAAGAAAAACTGAGGCAGGGCAGTGCCGACTATTTTAAACGGTTAACTCAGACCTGGCAGATGGCGGCCTATGCACACCGTCTTCCTAGTGAGCAGGAAATAATACAATTGAGTGAACAATGGACTCCAATATTTGGAGGGCATGCATGAACCGTAATTCGATGATAATTGTGGCCGTAGTATTGTTATTAATTGCAGCCTTGCTTGCATGGTTCTTCACAAACTACGAACAATACTCAAGCAAAGAAAACCAGGGTTTTACTGGCAAGGCAAAGAACAACGTTTTTTATGCTGCGGAATTATTCCTCGCTAAATATGGTATGGAAGTTAAAAGCTACGATAGCATTTTGACGATGAAAGAGTTACCAGGTGCAAACGATGTTTTATTTATTCCAACTCAACGCTTTGATCTGGGTGATGATCGCGTTACCGAACTACTGGCGTGGGTTAAAAAAGGGGGGCATTTAGTTGTGTTGGCTCGTTACAGCAGTAGTGAAGACAAAGAAAACAAAGATGTGTTATTTGAGCGCCTCGGTGTACGTGCACAGCGTAAATACAGTAATAATCCATTTTTAGATTTTTTCGAAGGAAATATTGGTGAATTTGAGGCGGAATTAGACGATACCGAACAAGAATCATCCTCTGATGAGGCGCTAAATCCGAATAGCGTTAGTAAAGAAGAAACTAACGAAGATTCCACTACGGATAGTGAAATGGACAAATCTAATATTGAGAATCCAGAAAAGTCAGCGAAAGTAGATCCGCGCAGTGAGCGCGAGAAGTTTGAATCAAGAGTTACCCCGATTATTGTGGAAGTTAATAAGAAAATTGAGGATAAGAGGGTTTATTTTAATCAGAGTAAATGGATGCAAAATGAAAGTAGTTTTGATACGTCCTGGACGGTTGATGGTAAAAACGGTGCGCAATTGCTTGAGTTTAAGATTGACGATGGTTGGGTTACATTACTTAGTGACATCCAATTTTTAACGAATAAGCGTATCGACAAATTTGATCATGCTGCTTTTTTACATACGATTGTACACATAGATGATGTCGATCGTAAATTGTGGCTCATTCGTAATGACGACAGTCCCTCTTTACTCGCTCTTTTGTTTACTCATGCGCATAGCGCTATGGTGATGTTTTTAATTTTTATCTTCGTCTGGTTATGGTACGCATCAAGACGATTTGGTCCAGTTGCTCCAAATTCACAGGCAATACGTCGGAGTATGAATGAACATATAACCTCAACCGGGCATTACCAATGGCGCAATAATAATCGTACTGAATTATTAGAAAGCGTACAAAAAGCATTACATGAGCAGATCGCCCAAACGCGACCATTATGGGTTAACCTGTCGGATAAAGACCTGGCTAAAAAACTGGCCAGGATATCGGGTATTAATCGAGAGAATATTTTAAAAGCCATTTCTATAAAACAGATTGGCAAGGAACTGGAATTTTTAGCAACAATAAAAGTATTAAGTATTATAAGGAAAAAATTATGAATATGAATACTGGGGTGTCAGCGGAGCATATACACGCCGCGAGTGAAACAGTTAAAAAATTACGTAGCGAAATTACAAAGGCGGTCGTTGGTCAGGGTCAGGTTATCGATCAGGTGTTAATAGCATTGCTTGCTTCTGGCCATGTACTTATCGAGGGTGTGCCGGGATTAGGTAAAACTTTATTGGTCCGCGCCATGGCGAAAACATTTAGTGGAACCTTTTCACGTATCCAGTTTACGCCTGACCTAATGCCAAGTGACGTGACAGGTCACGCCATGTATGACCTGAAAAGTGAATCGTTCAAGATTCGTAAAGGCCCGGTGTTTACTAATTTATTATTAGCGGATGAAATAAATAGAGCGCCGGCGAAAACTCAGGCTGCCTTGCTTGAGGTTATGCAGGAGAAGCAGGTTACCATTGAGGGCAAACCGCTTACGCTGGATCCGCCATTCATGACGCTGGCGACACAAAACCCGATAGAACAGGAAGGCACGTATCCGTTGCCTGAGGCACAACTGGATCGTTTTTTATTGAAAATCATGATCGATTACCCGAATCAAAATGACGAATACCAGTTAGTGCATAATGTAACTTCTAACCAGATCGGCGATGCAATCAATGTAGATGAAACGAATGCCGTTGTGAATGCGGAGCATATTATTAATTTACAAAAGGTCACCGCCAGCCTGACTGTTGATTCACGGGTAAGTGAATACGCGGTCAATATCGTACGCCAAACACGTAACTGGCCGGGTATCAGTGTCGGGGCAGGCCCGCGTGGTGGTATCGCTTTATTACGTGCAGGACGTGCCGCAGCATTATTAAATGGCAATGATTTTGTTACCCCCGATGATATAAAAAGTATAGCGATTGCGGGATTGCGCCATCGTATTATCTTATCGCCGGAAATGGAGATAGAAGGCCAGACGCCCGATACAATTCTGGAAAATTTACTCGATAGCGTGGATGCTCCGCGCATATGATTCCGACTCGTCGAATGCTCGGGTTAATATTCGCCTCTTTTGTTCTGGCGGTATTGGTGAGCTTTGTGCCTGAGTATCAACATCAATGGGATATATTTATCTATTTAGTTATGGGTGCCGTTGTCGCCGATATGCTGAGTGTATTGGGTAAAGGGTACATCCAGGCCGAACGTAAGGTGATGCATGCTTTGTCGCTGGGGGCATGGGCGGATGTTAGTCTCACATTGCATAACCCGTATCGTTATCCACTCCGACTACAAATATTTGATCATGTCCCCGCTGAGTTTGAACATGAAGGTCTACCGGTCGAAATAAAAATACCCGCGAGAAGCTGGGTAAAGACGCCATACCGTGTTAAACCTGTTAAACGCGGCCCGGCCATGTTTGAATTTTTACAAATTAGAATATTTTCGGTATTGGGTTTATGGAAAAAAAATATTAAACAGCCGTTGATATCAGAGGTTAGAAATTATCCAAACTTCTCCAGTGTAATGAAATACACCTTGTTAGCAACCGATCAACGTTTAAATCAAATGGGAATCTTAAAAAAACGACGTCGTGGCGAAGGTGTTGATTTTCACCAGTTGCGTGAGTATCGCGATGGTGATTCATTACGTCAGGTTGACTGGAAGGCGACGGCGCGTACGCGTAAACTAATATCGCGCGATTATCAGGAAGAACGCGACCAGCAAATAATATTTCTGGTTGATTGCGGCCGGCGCATGCTGGCGCACGATGATGAACTAAGCCATTTTGATCATACTTTGAATGCTATCTTATTGTTATCTCACGTGGCATTACGTCAGGGCGATGCCGTTGGTCTGATGACATTTAGTGGTCATGAACGCTGGATCCCGCCGCGTAAATCTATGGGCAGCGTTAATTCGATCTTAAATTCTATATATGATTTACAGCCGAGTCTGGTTTCTCCCGATTATACCCGGGCGGCGACTCAATTGATGACGCGACAAAAACGCCGAGCGTTGGTCGTGTTAATTACCAATCTGCGTGACGAAGATACCGATGAGCTTTTACCGGCCTTGCATATGATGCGTAAACGGCATCTAGTTATGCTGGCCAGTATGCAGGAGAGCGCAATCAACAAGATGCTGGATAAACCGGTGCTGGGTTTTGATACTGCTTTGGATCATGCTGCGGCGCAACACTATTTAGGTTACCGACGAGATGCACATCAAAAAGTGATGGGTGAAGGGATATTACATCTCGATGTTGTACCCCAGGAATTACCAATTAATATTGTGAATCGCTATCTTGAAGTAAAAAGTAGTGGTCGACTTTAGTTTCTAACGTGAATAATCATGCGCATTAAAAATATTATCATTGCGATTATAATGCTTAGTCTTGCTGGTTACGGTGGTCTAAAGCTTTATATGTGGAAAAAAGTGAAAAATGAAGTTGAGCAGATTTTTAATGCATTTGGCTCTGGTATGACGGCGGCATTTGGTCTAAAAGTGGTTGCAGATTATAAACAGATATCAACCTCGGTATTTGGGCCGGTTGGTATCAAAGGAATTAGTATAAAGATTCCAGAGTTTGGCGAAGAAATTACGGTGTCTGAAATAAGACTGCTAGAACGTGATCTGAATTTTGATATTGAAAAAGGAAATCTGCCCCTAAGAATGCATGTTTTAATTAGTGGTTTGAAGATGGATATCTCACTATACGACAAGCTTGGTGAGAATACGGGGAAAATTCAGCGCCAGCATAATTTGAAAGAGGATCCAACGGCACTGGTAAGTCGTCTTGGTTATCGCGAGATAGTTCGCCGTTCAAGTGATTTACGTAGTTTAGGTTATCGTGATATTGATATGGATCTTGAATTCGATATGACTATTAATGCTGAGAGTAATGAAGCATCAATTTATTTTCGTCAGGATACTAAAAATTTAGGTAATTATAAAATACGTTTAAAAGTCGTTGGCGTATCGGACAAGCTGAATAGCATCGTATTAGGAGTTCGCATTAAAGAGGCTAAGCTTGAGTTTGTTGACGACTCTTATATGAATCGGTTTATTAAAATGTATGCGGATGAGAACAATATGAGTTTATCAACATATCGTAAAAGATTGATTAATAATATTAAGCAGGATATTGCACAAAAAGAAATAAATCTGAGTGATGACACGATCAATAATATTCTGGCGTTTGTTAATAAGCCGGATAAAATTGTATTCACAATTCACCCCTCTCGCCCGGTTGCTGTAGAAAGTTTAAAGCATTATAAAGCGGGTGATGTTCCCGGATTGTTAAATCTACAGGCGCATTTAAAATAAGCGGCATTTCAATTCACTATGTCAGTACAACGCCAACTTCTTGAAACACTGATCGATGGAAAATTTCATTCCGGTGAACAATTGGCTTCTGAACTGGGTATTACCCGAGCGGCAATCTGGAAGAATATTAAGATACTGCAATCGGAATATGAATTAGATATTTATGCTATCACCGGGAAAGGTTATCAACTATCTCAATCGATAGAGCTATTAGACCGCAATGTTATTATGAAAAAGCTCTCACTGACGAACATGGTGCCTGAGGTTGAAACATTTTTTTCGATTGATTCGACCAATCACTATTTAATGAAAAAGGTTTTATCTTCAGAGCTGAAATGTCATGCGGTTTTTGCTGAACAGCAAACGGCAGGAAGAGGGCGACATGGCCGCAACTGGGTTTCGCCCTTTGGCGGGAATCTATATTTTTCAGTTTTATATCCATTTCAACGCACCGTACGTGATATTACGGGTTTGAGTCTGGCGGTAGGCGTCGCCATTGTTGAACAGTTAGAGCAACAAGGCATCAAGTCGGCTAAATTAAAATGGCCGAATGATGTATTAGTTGATGGGCGAAAATTATGTGGTATTTTATTAGAGATGCATGGAGAAAGTCATGGGCCGTTGGCGATTGTGGTTGGGATTGGAATAAATATCTCAATGCCAGAAAATGCAGCACGTGAAATAGATCAACCCTGGGTCTCATATCAGGCACTAAAGCAGGGCCCGATTTCACGTAACCAACTGGCCGCGGATTTTTTATCCAATGTTTTTCTGGCCTTGCAGGAATTTGAGCTTAATGGACTGGAGCCTTTTCGAGAACGATGGTTACAGCATGATTGTAATATGAATTCCAGGGTCAAATTACAGTTGGGAGACCGAGAAATTACAGGAATTGCCCGTGGCATTGATCAGCAGGGTGCGTTGTTACTGGAATCGCAGGGCCGGGTACAACGTTATTATTCTGGCGAAATTCGTCTACGTCCAGCAAGGTGAACGATAATATGCTCAATCAAACCCGACTGCTTATTGATGCTGGAAACTCTCGCATCAAATGGGCTTTTGCCGATGACCAGTCTGAACCCTATATAGTTAATAGTCATACTGACTTAGCAAGTGCGGTTAAGGGCTGGAAAGCCCAATCGAAGCCGGTCCAAGTATGGTTGGCCAGTGTTCGTAATAAACAATTTAATGATGAGTTGAGTTCGGCGATTCAGTCCTTGTGGACGCTGCCAACCAATAAGATTACCAGTACCAGACAGGCATTAGGTGTTACAAATGCCTATGCCGAGCCGGAACAACTCGGTTGTGATCGTTGGGCAGCTATGTTGGCGGCATTTCATCAAAGCAAAACCTCCCTCGTAGTGGTTAACCTGGGTACGGCTTTGACCATTGATGCGATAGATGCAGACGGTCAGCACCTGGGCGGGCTTATTTGTCCTGGTATTCACTTACAACAAGCCATTTTAAACAAGGGTACCAACATTAATGTTACCCCTGATGGGCCAACGCACGGAGAACTTAAGTTGTTTGCGGCGTCGACGGCCGAGGGCATCTCATCGGGTTCAATTTATGCACTTAGTGCGTTGATTGACAAGGCGTATCAAAATCGACTTTCTAAGGATCCCGGCACCGTATGCTATCTTGCTGGCGGGGATGCCGAAAATATAGCAGATACGTTACAATGTCCCTGTATTATTGAACCTTCTTTGGTATTAAAAGGTATTGCACTACTCGCGGCAGCGAGATAGTTTGAGTGATTATGAAATGGGCGATCTACATACTTATCCTGGCCAACCTTGGTTTTGGCCTGCTGCATTATCGTAGCGAAGTACTCACTGACAATAAAACCCCGGTTGATGATGACAATCTGCGTCTGGTGTTACTAAAAGAGTATCTTGAACAGGAACAGGACAGTCAAAACCAGCCAGACACAATAGCTAGTGATGTTATTGCCGTTGCCCGTTGTAATACGCTTGGGCCGTTCAAATCTAAAAAAGTAGCCAATACATTGCGCAAAAAGCTGGTCAGGCTTGGTTTGTCTGCTGAACGTCGTATGAGTAAAGATAATAAACGTAAAGGGTTTTGGGTCATGATTCCGCCGGCTGAGTCGCGTAAAATAGCAAAACAATCCGTACGCGAACTCAAGAAAAAAGATATCAAGGATTATTTTCTGGTGGTCACTGGCGCACAGACCAACGCCGTTTCACTGGGAGTTTTCTCACGTTCGGATCTAGCCCAGCGCCGTTATGACGAGATCCAGGAGTTTGGTTTCATGGTAAAAATACGTCAGGTTGATCTACCACTACGCGAATACTGGTTAGACTGGCCTCAGGAACAGTCATTATTAGCGGATGATTTGGCGGCGTTTCGAAAAGAGTATCCCAATATTGGTCAGACCGATCGACCGTGTTCGTAAACTCCATACAGGTTTAAGATGCCAAAATAATTCAGCGCATCTCGGCCGGTTCCTATAGCGATATTCATAATGATGTACTACAATTCGCGTCCACGCCGACATAGCACAATTGGTAGTGCAACTGATTTGTAATGACCGTAGCGCAGCGTAGGGAATGCTGCGTGAAGCCCGAAGGGGTTCGAGGCAGTGCAGTAGGTTTAATCACGTTTATTGAGATAGTTAGGCGTGTAGAGTATAAATAAATTATTGCCGACGTAGCACAATTGGTAGTGCAACTGATTTGTAATCAGTAGGTTCGCGGTTCGAGTCCGTGCGTCGGCACCATATCTGAAGGGCAGCTATTAGCTGCCCTTTCTATTTAGACCAGCATACTCACTTCCGTTGATTTGTAATGACCGGAGCGCAGC
>QILH01000021.1 GCA_003233255.1 Gammaproteobacteria bacterium
CAAACGCAAACGCAATCTCAAACCTGGAACTTCAGTCGTCGCTTGGGCCTTATTACTTCCGACGAAGAATAAATTACACCTGTTCCACACCGCCATCAGTTGGCCAGATATATCAATTCGGCCAGTTTCTGCACGCTCGGGTTATCCGGACTTTTAAGTGCACGGTGCAGGTATACAGAAACCCGGTCGTTCTGCCCCTGTGTTAGAGGCAGGGGTTTTAGCCGACTTTCTAACTCATTGCTTATAATTTCAACCGGTAGCCAGCCATACGCCAGTCCCAGCAGCACATATTCCTTAGCCTGTTGCAGGGTCGTTACAGGCCAGTTATATGCCTCCCTGGCAGCGGATTCTGATTCCAGATAAACACGAATAAACGGCGCAAGGGATGCCGGCTCAAGCGGGGCTTTCAGTTTGAATAAAGGATGATGAACATGGGCGACGGCCAGTAATTCGATCTCGTTCAGCAACTGGTGATGTTTACCGGCAATACGTTCTGGACTAATAACAATATCAAATGCATCGAAATCAGGTTGGGTTATTCCATGCTGGATGTTCAAGCGGGTTAATGGTGATTGCTGGCGAAATGTCAGCAGGGCATTTTGTAGCCGTTGTGCAGGGTAAATACCATCCACCCAGAGATTGATCTCAGCGGCATGGCCGGCATGCAGGTGATCAGCATAACCGATGAGTTGACGATAATCGGTCAACAGACGGCGCGATCGGGCGAGCAAATGGTGTCCGGCTTTGGTCAGTACCGCCTTACGTCCCTGAATAGTCAACAGCTCTAGTTCTAGCTGTTTTTCCAGTTTACTGATGCTGTAGCTGACTGCAGACTGACTCCGCTTGAGCTGGACGGCAGCCTGCGCAAAACCACCGGCATCTATCACGGTTTGTAGCACCTGCCAGGCGTCCAGATTTGCTTTGTGCTCAGACATACCTTAAATATATCAAAAAATTAGATATAAAAATGTATAAATAGCACTAATTAATCAAAATATCTGTTCTATAATACAGGGAGGTATCTCACGAGAGGAAGCAATCATGACAACAACGGAAACCATACGGCACCACACGTTGAAATGGCTGGACATTAGTAATCACCCACTTACCCGAATGATGGATAAAGTCGGCGGCGTTGAGCAATTATGTATTCTCATCGCACGGGGGCTGATGGGGCTATTTTTTATTTATTTTGCGTTGGATAAATTCGTTTCATATTCCGATACCACGATATACATGTCATCGTTGGGGGTGCCTGGGATTTTATTGCCAGCAATCATTTTACTTGAACTAGTGGGCGGAATGGCGCTGTTAATCGGCTGGCAGATCCGCAAGGCCGCCGTATCGTTAGCTGTGTTTACCTTGTTAGCCGCATTACTGTTTCATTCTGATTTTAGTGAGCCCGTGCAAACCATTCTTTTCATGAAAAACATGGCCATTGCCGGAGGTCTTTTATTATTTGTCGCACTGAATACGGGCCAACACAATCTGGATATTCATTCCATTTCACTGCTAAAGAAGGAAAAGGCTAAAACCAAAACGCGTTCTAAATCAAAAACCAGTAACAAACGTTAAACTATAGAGATTTATCATGTAATAAAAAAGCCAGCATTTTTTGCTGGTTTTTTTATAGATAAAATTCTGTTTGCTCTCGTTTTCGTAGCTTGATTTCAATATACTCATGGATTGAATGCAATGACCTAAGGGATTCGATTTTTACATGGCAACACTCATTCTTATTCAGGACGATCACGCGGGCGTGCGGTTTGTCATCGAAAAAACAAAATTCTTAATCGGTCGTGGCCCGGACAATGATATCAGTCTTGATGATGAACTCGTCAGCAAGTGTCATGCGATCATTGAGGTGATCGTAAGTGATGATGGTAAACAGAAGGTCGAATATTTTTTACACGATCAGGACAGTACCAATTTTAGTTTTGTAAATGAGGAGCGGGTTAGTATTCGACGACTGAGTGATAACGATATTATTCGGATTGGAAAAAGTAATTTTAAATTTATTGATGATCAACGTGATAATCTTGATGTGACTACGAAATTACAGAAAACCTGGATCCCTGGTATATTTGTCACTCGTAAAGGCGATAAGCCAGGCAAAAAGAAAAAAAATAAGAAGAAGTAAAACTAGCCTTTGTTATCCGTTGTGTCGTTTTCATAGCGGATATGATCCGGTGCAACCGCACCACCCGAAATAATGAATGTCATTGCCTCATCCATCGTCCAGTCAGTAGATACCAGACTCTCAAGCGGCACAATCTCCAGATAACCCGAGGTCGGGTTTGGGGTGGTGGGTACATAAACCGCAGCGAGCTGCTGTCCGGTTTTGTCGTCCGTCAATACACGGGTAACAAATCCGACCGTCTTCATATGCTCTGAAGGAAAGGCAATTAATACCACACGTTGAATGTCACCCGGTTGCGTTTGTAAAACAGAGAGGAATTGTTTTACGGCTTTATAAACCGATTGGACAATCGGAATCTTGTGAATAAAGTACTCAAAGATACTGAGTAAGCGTTTGCCGACTACTCGAGTTGTGATCCAGCCCAATAAATAGAGGCCAAGTATGGTAAACACGACGGCCAGACTATTTAACAGCCACGGCGCCTGAATAAATTCGGCAATGTTTGGCGAATGTTTTTCAATTCCGCGGGCGAAGGTTCTGGCCCAGGGCAGGCCGATCTGTGAAAGTTGTTTTAAGACAAATTCAAATACCGCCCAGGTAAACCAGATTGGGATGACGGTCAGAATGCCGGTTAAAATATTACGTTGAGCGCGGCTAAAAAAGCGCGATCGGGTTTTGTCATTTTTATCGGTCATAGGGTGTCTATTTTTTGGATTCGTATTTTTCGGACTTAGTTGTCCGGTATCTGTTGTCGGAGTGTGTCACGATCATACCACCAATCATCATTGATGATAATGTCTAATACTTTGGCCAGTTTGGGTAAAAAGATCGCCGGGTCTTTAAGTTCCATGCGTTCTATCCAGAATTCCAGCATTTCCTGATCATCAACCTGCGAATGTCGTTTTGCGACTTGTGCGATCATTTGTGTGGCCAGGAATTTTAAACTTTCAGCCTTCTCTCCCTGGTGGCGTATGTCGGCAAGATAATGCGCAGTGATGGCCGCAACCGCAGCACCATCGGAGTTATCGGGTGTTTCATCAATTATATGCTGCAACATTGCCACACTGGTTTCAGGACTAATCGGAAAGGTGACCGCGAGCCAGACGCCGTTGGCGAGGGCGATTATTGAGTCGTCAACGTCACATTGGAACATTACATCGCAGGCCTCAACAGCCTGTTGCCATGAAGACATCGCTATAAAGTGCTGGAAACACTGTTTGGCCAAATCCCAGGCCTCGGTTCTATTTTCCAGCGCCAGCTGGCTTGAGGCGATATTGAGTTCAAGCGTGTAGCGTGCTTCGGCCGGGGTGGATTCGGACATTTGCGCGAGTTGTTCCAGCTGTGAATCTAGAAGCGCCTGAGTGTCTTTGTTTTCCAGAACACTGAAGGCTTGATCGATGGCCACGCCGGGTCGAGTTTCATCATTATTTGACATTGTTAAGTACATACTCTTGAATTGGGGGAGGTATTCTAATAGTTTGGTTGCATATTCGACAAGCTGTAAACGTCGATATACCCTAAATTGCAATGTTGGAGCGATTTATGCGAAAAGCATGTTATCCATATTTATACACTTACCTTTTACTGGCCATTTTATTCATTGCAAACAAGGGCATGGCGAATGAGCCCTTTGCCGATGTGCATCTGCATTTTAACTGGGATCAGGAAGAGCTGATCTCGGCTCAAGATGCATTAGCAATCCTGGATAAACATAACGTGGTCTTTGCCGTGGTTTCAAGTGTGCCATCGGAGAATGCGTTAAAGCTCAGCAAACTCAAACCCAATAGAATTATTCCTTTTTTCTCGCCCTACATCTCCGGACACAGTCGCAATAACTGGTATTACGATTCAAAGGTGTTGGAGCGGGCGCGAGCAGGACTGCAACAGGGAATTTATAAAGGTATTGGTGAGTTGCATATTATTTCAGGTCTTGGACCACGGCGGGATAATCCAGTTTTACAGGGTTTATTGCTCCTGGCAGCTGAATTTAATGTACCGTTTAATGTTCATACCGAAACGTCGGACTTTCGATTTTTAGAGCCCCTGTGTAAACAACATCCGAAGGTTCGGTTTATATGGGCACATGCGGGTGGAATATTAGGGCCAGAACATTCCGCTGGGCTTATTAAGGCCTGTAACAACGTCTGGATAGAATTATCCGCGCGTGATCCTGCGCATTACGGGGGGTTACTGGATGATCAAGGTAAATTAAGAAAAGGCTGGTACGATGTCATTCGCCGTTACCCGGACAAATTTATGGTGGGTACCGATCCTGTCTGGAATGCACATCAGGTTAATCGATGGTACGAGGCTGATGAAGGTTGGAATCATTATCATGAATTTATTAAATTTCATCGTGAGTGGATGAAGACATTACCGGCTGAGGTTGAAGAAAAACTGCGCCTTAAAAATGCAATGAGTTTTTTTAATGTTGAGCTGGATATGTAAGGTTGCTTATTCCCAGCTATGCGTTTAGAAATAACTATTGTCGTTATTAAATTGAATTAATTTAATAGTGCGTTATATCGTTATTTTTGATAAGTGAAATTGACGTCATGCAAAAATTAACCCCAACTTGATCATAGTTATCGGCAATAGTTAAGTCGTGCAGGGAACCAACACCCTTAGTCGTAGTCATAGCCTGAAACCGGGGTGAAGCTTATATGATAAGGCGATTTCAATTTTTACTAATGATCAGCTTGATGTTATTCAGTATCAGCAAAATAAATGCAACTGCAGCATATCATTATGTTGTGCATATACCTGAGCAATTAGATCATTTTTCTGTCGAGCTATGTTTTTCCTCTTCTTTACCTGATGCCATGTACCTTCCGGATGAAACAGCAAAGGATAATTTTCAGGCCTTGCAGCTTGTCCGGCAGCATAAAAGTTTTCCAGTCAGGCGATCAAATCGACGGCTTGACCTTAATGATGCCAGGCAAGGTGACTGTCTGCGCTACAGGGCAGTATTCAACGGTAAGGTGACGCACCCCTGGTTTAAACAACGGCAATCACGCCATGAACAGATTCTTGTTAGCTTGAACCAGTGGATGTTGCAGCTGCCGGAGAAATACCAAACATCGGTGACTATTGACTTTCATTTGCCGGTTGGGTTTGAAGTGTCGGCACCAGGTAAATTAATTAGCACATCACAGGATACCCGTGTATACCAGTTTCGCGCTCGGCCCTCAAACTGGGAAGGGCGTATAGCCGTTGGGCGATTTGACAAGGTTATTAAACGTGATAATGGCTCGAGAATCGAAATTTCTATTCTGCGTGCAAGAAAAAAAATTGATCAGGAAAAAATTATCAAATGGATCGATAAGAACATTGAGACATTGCAACAGATTTATGCTCAGTTTCCGGTTAAAGATTTACAAATCATTGTCGTACCGGTTAATAGCGATCGTGAGCCGGTTTCCTGGGGACAGGTAATGCGCGGTGGGGGTGATGCGGTTCATCTATATATAGATCAAACCCGTTCGTATGATGAGTTTAAAGATGATTGGGTACTTATCCATGAACTTGGACACTTGTTACATCCGCGCATCAGTGATAATGGCAACTGGTTTTCTGAAGGCCTGGCGAGTTATTATCAACATGTACTACGTGCCCGTACAGGAATGTTAACCAGAGAACAAGCCTGGAACAAACTCAATGCCGGGTTTGAGCGTGGCTTACGTGGCACATCACCGAATCGAACACTTGCCCAGGTCACGGAAACGATGATGCGAGATCGATCGTTTATGCGCGTTTACTGGAGCGGAGCGGCCATCAGTTTTTTGGCGGATACTCAACTGCGCGATGCAAGTCGCAATCAACAGTCGCTTGATACCGTATTACAAAAGTACAAACAATGTTGCTTACCGGTGGACAGGGCCTGGACGGCTTTCGAGCTTATGCAAAAATACGATCAACTTTCTAATTCAATAATATTTACTGAATTGTATAAACAAAATGTAGATTCTACGAAATTTCCAGATTTAAGTAATACTTATAAAAAACTTGGCTTACGCAGAAATTCTTCACAACTTGAAATTATGCCAGCTGCACCATGGATTAAAATACGGCGTGATATTATGCAGACCAGAAAATAAAATGAACCGATACTATTTAACGCTATTGTTCTGCATGGCGGTAACGCCAGTTATGGCGGCGGATCCTTTTCAACCGTTGATTGAGCAGCTTGATTCGATCATTTCGCTTCAACATGTTCCTTCCTATTCATTGACAATCGTTAGCGCCAAAAAAGAGTTAATGCAACATACATCGGGCTTCAGTAACAGAAAGACGAATCAGAAGGCATCGGAACATACGCTGTATCGAATTGGCTCGATTACCAAGGCATTTACGTCTCTAGCGATGCTGCAATTACAGGAAAAAAGACTGCTGTCGCTAAACGATTCGCTAAAAGCACATGTGCCGGATGCACCGCTACGCAATGCATGGCAGGTGAAACGACCGGTAACGATTGGACAATTGCTGGAGCATTCAGCAGGGTTATTAGATTTGGAAAAAACCGAGTTTGATAATAATAGTGCTAAACCGTTGTCGTTACGGGAAGGGATTTTTTTAAATTCAGGCCGAAAAGTAATGTGGCCAGCGGGTTTATTTTATTCGTATAGCAATGTCGGAGCAGGTTATGCGGCTTATATTTTAGAAACAAGGGTTAAACTATCTTACGAAAATTATATTAAGAAATTTTTATTTGTACCGCTAGATATGATGAGCGCGAGTCTATTACGTGATAACAGAACGGTTAAAAACCTGGCAACCGGGTACGATACCGACGGTCATACAGTAATACCGTACTGGCATATGTCATTGCGACCGTTTGGTGCGATTAATTCCAGCGCAAAAGAAATGGGACATTTTGTCAGAATGTTGTTGAATTATGGTTGCTATGAAGGGAGCAGGATCCTGTCCCGTGAATCGATTAAACGTATGGAACGACCTGAAACAACGCTTGCTGCGCGAGCAGGGCTGAAGTATGGATATGGACCAGGAAATTATCAATACATCAATAATGGCGTTTTATTTCATGGTCACGGCGGTGATGGTGATGGATATCTTGCGCATTATGCCTATAGCCGTGAGTTAGAGGTCGGTTATTTTGTGGTGATTAATGCTTATAATTATTCGGCATTAAGAAAAATACGCCACGCTATCGAGAAAAATTTAACGCAGGGACATCGTCCAAACATACCCGCCGAAAAATTTCTATCTATGAAAGTGATGAAATCTCTAACGGGCACCTACACCAGCATTACATATCGGTTTCCTTGGATAAGAGAAGAGGAAATAAAACAGGATCGAATATCGATTTATCTGCTGAACAAAACACTGATGATTAGCGCTGCAGATGGAAAAACGGAACCGCTGTATCATGTTGGGCAATCAACGTTTAGATCTCAGCAAGACCCGGTTGCAACAAGTATTTTTTTAAAACACAAAAACAGTCGATATTATATCAGTGATATTGGTAATTACGTTAAGCAGTATGATATTAAATAAAAATTACGCTTAACGGATCGGTTCTATCGCCGCAGCAAAATAACATAACGTATTATTATTTACTCTGGAATGAATATGGAATATAGGAAACTTGGAAATACCGATATTGAAGTCAGTATCATTTGCTTAGGCACTATGACCTGGGGAGAACAAAACACACAGGATGAAGCCTTTGCACAAATGGACTATGCCATCGAGCAAGGAATCAATTTCTTCGATACGGCAGAATTGTATGCCATTCCCCCCAGAGCTGAAACGTATGGGAAGACCGAGACGATCATTG
>QILH01000256.1 GCA_003233255.1 Gammaproteobacteria bacterium
AAGCGCATCGTCGACTAATGTAGTTGTAATCACATCTGGTATAGCACAGTATCCAGCTGATGCTAGCTGTGCAAAGCAACGGTCAAACACAACACCACATCCTCACGAAGAAACTAACCCTGCGCCAAACGGTAGCAAGGTTAGAATCTTCGCATTAATATTTAATTTGATAAGCGTCTACTTTATTTATACGACACATCCTGAATCTAAGGCCGCTTCCAATAATTTTAGTTCTTCGTTATCTACACCTAAATCGTCATGCTTATCATGACCTGTTGCTGTACATGTGCATGTTGTAGCAGTGCAAGCCGCACCATATTCATTTGTCTGCATTACAACCAGTAGCTCTTTAAGATTGAACATTAATATTCTCCTAATTTATTCTATATTCCATAAGTGTTTATTTCCGCCTTATATTAACTAAAAAGTCAATTTCCAAACAAGCATTGTTTTACCAATTCATACTATTTTAGATAATTTCAAAAATTGATATAAACCGTTTGCTCATATATTTATCATAATAATATAGTGGTTATTTTGTTTGGGTTTCGGATTTTAAACAAATCGTTAAGGTGATGTAAGAAACAATACATCTCTTTACTATCTATGCATGTCATATACACTAAGTCATAATATAAATATTTACTAATTTAACATTACTACATAGAAATGACAGGATAGGAAATAACAGAAAAATTGAGTCACTTAACTCTTTGATTTAATGGTAGCGAGGGGGAGACTTGAACTCCCGACCTCAGCATTATGAATGCTGCGCTCTAACCAGCTGAGCTACCTCGCCATTTGAACCCGTTTCAGACTTGATGGATGTTACGGGAAGCCGCGCATTTTCGGTTTTAGGCCCGGTTTTGTCAAGCTCATTCGACCTGAATACGAGTCATGATAATAGCATAAACCCATGTTAACCTCTTGTTTATATTGATATTTTCTATGGTTTATCCTATCCTTAAAGGATGACAAACTATCTCAACTGGCCCACTGAGCCGGATTCTCAGCCTGTATCTCGTTGGCATCACCCTGCCTCAAACCTGTGTCTGGATTTCCACGGTGACCCGGCGAAGGCCGAGTTGGTGGTTTACTCCGATGGCAATCATCATATGGCGCTGGCCGAGCTGATTGCGAGCTTTCAGCAACAAACATCGGGGCTGAGCCAGTTTTTTTATGCCACCACGCCGCCGAGTGTGATATTGAAGATTGTCGAGCATGGCCAGTTGCAGATGGGCAATTTGGTGGTCTCTCGTCAGCCGCATGTCTTTATCAGCCCCGAAAATATCGTGCAGAAAGTGATTCAAATGGGCAAGGCGACGAAGTATCAGACCTTCATGCAAAGCCAGGGCAATGTCCTGCTGGTGCGCAAGGGCAACCCGAAATCCATCAATAGCCTGCATGACTTATTGCGCGACGATGTGACCCTGTTTATTTCGAACCCTGTGACCGAGTCCGCCAGTCATGTGGTTTACAAAGAGACCTTGCTGGATGTTGGACAAGAATTAAATATTAAAGATGGCATCGCGGCGAAACTCGATGCGGACTGCTCGTCACTGCTTTATGGTGAATGCATCCATCATCGGGAATTGCCGCAGGCGCTTTATGATGGCCGGGCCGATGTGGCGGTGGTGTATTATCATCTGGCTTTGCGTTATAGCCGCATCTTTGCCGATGATTTTAGTTTTATGTCGCTGGCCGGGGGTGAAATCAATTCGGAAGTTGGTAATCAGAAAACCACTTACCACATAACCTGTCTGAATGATCCCGGCCCGTTTGGTGAGTTGTTTCTGGCGTATTGTTTTAGTGATGAGGCCACGGAGATTTATCAGCGGCATGGGTTGTTGCGAGCTGCTGAACAACAATAGCGTTATGCTTTTACGTATAGCCATCCCAATTTAAGCCGCTTTAGAATTTGATCCAGTCCCGCTGGTATTTTTTCGGCTTCGGGTAATAATTCTATATCGTGCCCTTCTTTTAACTCGACCGTTTTCAAGGCAATTCCACAGGCCTTGAACGAAAGGTTCTTATGCTGTTTAGATAAACTTTCGATACGCGAGGCATAGGGTGAATTTGTCCGTAACAGGCCAATGCCCTCGGCGTTAGCCAGCACCTCTAGCTGAATATCCTTTTGCTGATTCAATAATAATTCGGCTTTATCAAGCGCCGTATTAATCCGATCAGGATCCATTTTACTGACATGTATTATTACTTTACTGTTTTGTAGTTTTTCCGAGCTTAAATAGGCAATGTCCTGAATATTCTCGCCGGGGGAAGAATTATAGAAAAGATGAAACTGCCAGCCAAATGCCGCACTCAGAATAACTAATAGTCCAGCGGCAATCATCTGCTTTGTCCGTTGACTGAATTTGGTTGCCGCCGCATAGGGATCATACGGCGATTTGGGAATAGTGTTATACGCTAAGGATAAAAGCTCATCATTACGTTGCAGTTCGCATAAGGTATGTGAGAGTTTTTCGTCTTTCTTTAAAGAATCAAATATTTGTATCCGTTCATCCGTTGCCAACTGGTTATCGATAAACGCATTTAAATTTTCATTCTGGTCGTTTTGATTATGGCTCATTTTACTCTCCATAATGTTGGCGTTACATTGTCAGGGAAGTCGATGTCTTTTAGTTGATCGCGCAGGGTTTTGCGTGCTCTACTTACCCGACTCATCACCGTCCCGGTCGGTATCTCTAATATTTTCGCGGCGGCTTCGTAGCTAAAGCCTTCAATGACTATTAAGGACAAAATCTCTCTATGTTCAATCGTCATAGCCTGAAATGCCTTCGTCACATGCGTCATTACCTGAGTAATATGGTGTTGAGATTCCGGATCGTTGCTGGCATGCAACTCAACCTCATTGATATCGACCTGGGGTTTACGCCTCCGCAAATCATCTCGCCAACAGTTCCGTAATACCTTAAATAACCATATTTTCAATTCGTCTTCGTTTTGAAATTTTTCTGGCCGATGTAAACAACGGGTTATGGTTTCCTGAACCAGATCGGCCGACAACGCCCGATCATGTGACCAGGCATAGGCCACTTTGTACAATTCCTGCCATTTTTCCTGTAAAACCTGTTTAAATCGTTTGCTTCGCCCAAACACCCTGTCCGCCTTTTATTAAGGTTCTATACTAAGTAATACGTTTCAGCACCGAATTTATTCCCTTTTCAGGGAATAAAAATTGAACCCAAACGTTTATATACATAGGTAAATACATAATTAATTATATAACGTATTGTTTTTTAAAGACATATGGAGGAATATATGTGGGTTGTTAAAAAAATATTCATTTCACTCATAACCATGATGGTATTGCTAGCCGCGCATGCTAACGCCGCAACCAGCGCTAAAAAAACCAGCAGCATGTCCACCGATAATATACACGTCACGTCCTGGAACCGGTTTTCTGAAGAACTGTATCTATTCCATACTCATCAAATTAATACACATCAGATCCAAACTGAAGAGGCCTTAGGCGGTTATGCGGGAATGCCGGATTTTTATCGTGAGGTTAAATACTACGACGCTAAAACAAATAAACTCTTAAGCCGCATTCAGTGGGAAAGAGATAATCCTGACAAAATCCATGTCATTGAGGTATTTGTCTACCAGGAAAACGGTAAACTTAAAAGTGATTATCTGGCAGCCTTTTTGCCAAAGCACCGAAACGCTCCGATTCAGACTTTGATTAATGTGCACTATCAAAATGACGAGTTGTATAGTTTTCGTCAATTCGATGCCTCCGGGGCCAGGATTCATGAACAATGCCAGGGACATTATTTTGATCAACCCGTGTTAATCAGTCTTGATGAAGACGATTTTGACTCAACCGAACCGCATATTATAAAAACACTCGTCAGTGATGAGTATCTAACGTGTTTCGAGTTTACTCCCAGTGTGGTGAACCATTACATTTCGCCATTCAAGACCAGCGGCATTCAGAAACCTCAAATCCAAAATACACATCCCTCTCTCAATGCAGGAATGGCCGAGGTCAATACGGTTGAGAAAAACATTCAACAATTATCCGTCAAAATTAATTCAAGCCCGAATCCCGGCCGCCTGTATATCAAACGCGGGCAGGCGTTTTTTAGCCTGCATGAATTTGAATCGGCTATTCAGGATTATAATTCAGCACTTAAGATCGACGATACGCTTGATGAGGCCTATTTTGGTCGAGGTATGGCGAAGGGGCGTATTGGTCAGGTCACACAGGGAATCGAAGACCTCAGTGAGTACCTCACCCGAAACCCAAACAGTTCGTTGGCGTACACTAAACGAGGGGTTCGTTATATTTGGGCGGGGGAACTGGTTAAAGCTAAAACCGATCTCCTGAAAGCGATAAGAATTAATCCCGCGAATGCCGAAGCGCATGATGATTTAGGTGTGGTCTTTGCCAGCGAGAAAAACTTTGAACAGGCGCTCATTCATTTTAGAACCGTGGTGAAACTTGACCCATCTTACCAGAAAGGATTCCATAATCTTGCCATGGCGTATTTTATCACCGGCCAACACACGCAGGCATTAACAAATATCAATACGGCCTTAAATATTACGCCCAATAATAAAAATTCATTGCTGCTAAAAGGGGAAATTGTTGCCGGTCTTGGCATGGACAAGGAGGCTCAGGCAATCACCGAGCGGGCAGAGTTTTTACCCGATGGAAACTGGTCGGAACGATTCTCGATTAAATAAAACTATTTACGTAACCAGAGCTCGGGGAAAGTGCACTGCCCACAAATCCTGAAGGCCCCAGCTACTCGGCTACTCGACTATTGTCATCCTTCGCTTCGCTCAGGATGACAATACTAAACCTTGTGTGCAGCATGATTGCTTAAACATTACATGCAAGATAACGGTAGAAGTCTGGGATGATGAACCACCCAGATTGTTTTCCTAAATCGAATTCAGCAACCGAACTCAGGAACGAATTCAGGTTAAATAAAAAAAAGCCACCCGAAGGTGGCTGTCAGGAAGAGACGAAAACTATTTAAACGTGATAAACATCGCCGAGGTCCACACTTTGCCGTCATCGACCTGTCTTGCCGCAAAATAAACCGGCCGGAATCCATGTGGGCCGTTCTCTGCTTCAACTTGCAAGGTACCGGTGACTTCGCGTGGCATGGGCGTGTCGCTTAGACGCTCCAGGGCGAGGAACAGTTCGGTACCGCCCAGTTCTTTTCTTAATGCACCACCGGCCAATAATTCTTTGCCGGTGATTTCCCATTCGAAGGTCGGACAATGAACAAAAGGGTTGCCGTCTAAGGGGTTACCGACTTTCACATAACCATCAATCGTGCCTTCAACTTTAATTGTACAGTTTTCTAAATTTGTTACATCGATATCGATGGCATCGGCATCACCATAGGTATCCGAACGAAAACGGATTTTGGTAGGGCCACTACGCCCTGCGGTTTCTTCGGTATGTTCAAAGCCGTGTGACTCAAAGTTATTGATCACACCATTGGTGATAGTGATAGTGCCTTTCCAGTCCGCCCAACGGTAGCGATCTTTAATTCTTGCTCCACCCCAACGCAGGCGTATTTTTCGATCGGAATAACCGGCTTCTTCCTGCAGGTTACGTTTCCAGATTAAACCACTGTGATCAAAGGCGGCGATTTCATCCCAACCCATGTCGCCGAGGAAACGATAATTAATTTCGGCGGTGCCGTTTGAATCAAACTCATCGCCCTGAATATAATCACCACAGGTGGTTAAACCAACCGTACGTTCACCGGTGGTGGCCCAGGTATGACGGGCGCGTACCGCTTCGCCAACCGTTTTACGATCCAGTTTATTGGCAATGATTCCGGTCACACCACCCTTGGTACCGAACACGGCGGTACCGGGAACACCACCACCGCAACGACCACGATGTTCGTCACCATTCGCAGAAGCACCGAGTTTATAACCGCGGCGCATAACATCTTCGTATAACCATGGGAAGTGACCCCAGGCCGATTCGATCTCAACCAGACGTTCTAACACAGGGTGATGCCAGTCCATGATGCAACGACGGCCACCGACATGAGGCATTAACAGATGGCCTTCGGGATCATCAATGTAGGTTGCCCATAATTCTTCTAACGGCCAGGCGCCCGGCATGATGGTATCGCCTTCCATGTCTTCATTCCATTCAAACGAACGACAGACATTGCCATCTTCGTCGAAAGGAAAGCGCGGGGTCTCGTCTCTTAAAAATACAACGTTATGATCACCACCGGCGCAGGAGTTACCACACCACTCCGTTCCGGGGTAACAGACAAACTCACCGTCTTTATTTAATTTATTGATCAGTGCAACGGCGGTATCCCAGCGTCCCTTGGTGATCTGAAAATCATTGGCGGTATAACCCAGGATATCCAGCCCGGCAATGTCACGACCGTAGGTTAAATTGTAAGTGGTATCATTGGTGCCCACAGTGTCATCGGAATGCACATGCAGGTCACCGTAGTAACTGCGCGGAAATGGCAGAGACTTGTCAACGGTAATATAAAATTTGGCTAACGGTACCTGGGGATGATTCACCATCAACGCAGTGATTTCCAGCTCACCTTCTGTTTTAGTCGGTAAATCGGTAATCTTGGTGACCGCCCAGCCATCGGCGGCCAGGGTCATTTTCTTTTCATAGACCTGTTTGCCATTTTGGCTGGCAACAATAACAACATCTTCGTTGGCCATCTTCCAGCAAGTATTGCCCCAGTTATCTTCGGCCCGAATACGTAAAGGAATTTTTTCACCCTGTTTAACCAGACGCGAACCGGCGATCTCCAATTTGGTTGGTGCACCTGGCACGATATCAAATTCAATATCGCCAGGAATGTCACAAAAACGGGAGGTGCCCAGTGGATCAACATAACAACGGAAACGGAAACCTTTTTCAACAAAGGTTTGAATCCGCGTACCCGGTCCACCAAAACGACGATCACCTAAACGAATGATAATATGATCGCCCGGTTTAACATATCCATCGACGGTATCAACGATGACGGCTTTCTGGAAAGGACGTTCATGACCTTTCTGATCGAAACGAACCTTTAACGATTGTACCGTCGCCGGGCCCTGGCCTTCAGCACAGGGACCCGCCTGATATTCCGCAGATACATAATTTGCACCGGAGGGATCACCGGTCTGAAATAAAGCCCAGTCCGAATAAAATTTGAAAGTCGCCTTCAGCCACGCACCATCGGCCATACCTGATGCACCCACTTCGTAATCCAGAACTATTTCCTGCCAACTACCCGCTTCTAATTGATCAAGATGACAGGTGACCTTTCCCAAAAAGGTCATGTCTTTCGTTTTACCGTATAAACCAATCGGTGCGGTATAGTCGCCTAATTTCTTTTTTAATTCGGCGTCAGTCATTTTTTTCATTGCTACAACCTCTTTACTTAATACTCTCTGATTTCTTTACGTTCCAACCCTTCATGGGGGAGAACATTGGCGTGGCCCGTTCGTCGAACCGTTGGCTCTACTCTATAGTTCTCTAGTCTAGCGCGGTGTCCTGCCCAGTCCTGTCGCGACGGCGACAGATTCTGTGCTTTTCTTCTGTAATGATTTTTCCTTAGTCGCCTTTGTGCGCCCCGGCCTTAGCAGCAGCGGCCGCCACTTCTTGTTTCTTGCGTCTGGCGATGATGCTGTTCCAGAAAGTGCGCGCAATCACGAACAAGCTCAGCACTATCAATCCCACGGCAACGGGACGCTGGAGGAACATGAACGTGTCAAATTCGGAAATGATCACCACCTGTTGCAGGGCACGTTCCCACTCCGGTGCCAGAATAAAACCAATCAGGAATGCCACGTAGGAGTAATCGAATTTCCGCATGAAGTAGCCAATGAAGCCGAATGCCAGCATAACGCCAACGTCGAACATGGACGACT
>QILH01000224.1 GCA_003233255.1 Gammaproteobacteria bacterium
TTGCTCTACGGCTTGCCGGGGTGAGGCCCTGGGTTGTAAGTTTGGGTCGTGGTAAGGCGGGAGGTTCGAGTAAGTTTTATCATGGCACTTCACGGCGCGTTAATGGTGTTCCAGTTTGCTATGCACCTTTTTCGAAAATCCCGATATTGTCAGAGTTGATTTCTTTATTGGGGCTCGTTTATCTGGTTTTAAAATTTCGACGTCGGAAGTACAAAACAATAGTATTTTACAATCGAATGTGCGTTTATATTCCCGCTATGATTGTTTCTTCGTTAATTAAAAACAGGAATATCCTGGAACTGGAGGATGGAGAGGTTTTATCAGAAGCGACGCAACGAACCAAAGCTATACCAAAAATTATAGACAGATTATGTTCTGGCGGTGTTCTGGTTACATGCAAAGCCTTAATTCAACAAACATCTATACGCCCGGTATTATGCTATTATGGCACTGCAGAAGATGAGATTTCAGTTAGCAGATTTCAACAGGAATTAGTAACGGTGTTGATGGGTGGTACTCTCGCTGCCGATACTGGAGCCGATTTGTTGGTTGATGTTATAAAAGCGCTGCGGATAGACAGCTCGACATGGATTCAAAACCTTTGTTTTCATGTTACAGGTAAAGGGCCAGGACTTGAATGGCTCCAAAAATTGGCAAAAGAATCAGGGCACCCTAAGGTGATAGTGCATGGGCGTACAACAGACTCACAATATCGGCAGATATTAAATCAGTGTGATGTTGGTTTAGCTCTTAAGGAAAATTCAGGGCCTTTGGCTAATACCACGTTTCCGTCCAAAGTTATTGAATTTGCCTCGGCCGGCCTGTTGGTGTTGACAACCGACATTAGCGATGTACGTGAAGTTTTACAAGATGGAGCAATGTACTTGACTACAGATGATCCGCAGGAATTAATAAAACTTTTAAAAAAAATTGAAAATGATCGTAATACTGCAAGCGACTGCGCAAAAAACGGGCGTGAACTTGTTCGGCAACGTTGTTCTCCTATCCTGGCTGGCAATATGGTGTCTGATTTTATATTTGGAGAGAGGCAGTAGATAATTCCAGAAAAATTATTACCTGGCAACCGGTGTTGACAGATCATCAGGCATACACGTATGAAGCGTTGAGTAAGGAAGCCGGAACTACAGTTATTGCATATGTCTCTATCTTGGAAGATGTGGAACGTAAGATGCAAGGGTGGCGTGATACGCGAGTAAAATCCTTTGAGCGTCATCTGATTCCTGGAAGAGGATTTATTCGCTATTGCTACAAAAAATTACAGCAGCATCGTCATGAGGTCCACTTGTTCGCCAGTCCTTTTGGGCAATTCAGCTTTTTGATTTGTATGTTTATTGCTGCCAGGTTGGGGATTGAGTTTTATATTGTATCTGAGCCTTATTCACCTAGATCGGACGGCTATTTAAGAGAAACGTTTAAATTGTTAGGTAAGACAAAAGCTGCATTGCGACCGCTGCTTTATAGAATTTACGTGTTTTTACTAAAGCGGAGTATGGCAGGCGTTTTTGCGATTTCTCAACGAGCGATGCACCAATATAGTGAAGCAGGTTTGATGCTATCAAAACTGTTTCCATTTGGCTATTTTATACCGTGCCATTCATGTATTGATGATAATAAAGTTATGCAGCAGGGAGTAGATAACGGTGAATTACACCTGATATTTGTTGGTGCTTTATTGAGAAGAAAAGGTATTGATATATTGCAAGACGCGGTAACTAGGCTACATAAAGAAGGAGTTAAGATCACAGTAGATTTCTATGGCCCTGGCAATGCGTCTACCATGATGCGTAGTAATCCGGCCATAAAATATTGTGGTACAATTCCTTTTGGCGAAGCACAGACGATTATTCAACAGTACGATATTCTCGTGCTTCCAAGCCGATACGACGGTTGGGGGGTAGTGGTAAATGAGGCTATTTGTGCTGGGGTTCCTGTGGTCTGTAGTGATTTTACTGGTGCCGGAAATGTCGCTCAGAGGCTGGGTGTCGGTCTTTGTTTTACTTCTGATGACGTGGATTCATTAGTTAATGTTCTTTCTAGGTTATACCATGATCGCTCTCTATTGAAGTTGATGCGTAAAGCGATGCCTGATGCTTCACTTGCCCTCGAGCCACAAACAGCAGCGCGATATATGAATGATGTTATACGGGCTTTACCTGGTCAAAAATCAAAAATCCCTTCACCCTGGTATTCTGTTAATTATGAAGCTGCACCGGGTGGCTAAAGTATCATTACGTTTACACCTGACTAATATTGCGGGTGTGGGAGTTGGCGCAACACAATTAGTGCAGTCATTATTGCCTGCTCTTGAGCAGCAAACGGGTGTGACTGTTACTGAAATACATTTACCTGATAAGGGTGTTTTGGCAAGTTATAAGAAATCAGGCAGCACCTGTCATGTTATAAATTACAAAAGATGGTTGCCAAACGCAATTTCCCGATTAGTTGAGTGTCTGGTTTTGTCACGTTATCTGAAAGGTGAAGACCCTGTTTTTGTTCTGGGTGACTTACCATTACGTTGCCAGGGCTCTCAGACGGTATTTGTTCAAAGTTCTCATATATGTCGCCCACAACATTTTAGATGGCAACTGGGGCATTTTAAGTTAACATTAGCCAGAATAGTGTTTCGATTGAATGCGCGTTATGCGTCTGCATTTATCGTGCAGACTAATGTTATGAAAAATAAACTTGCGACTAGTTACCCGTCGATTGCAGATAGAATTCATGTTGTAGCTCAGCCTGTCCCTGAATGGCTACTGGAGTCGGGGCTTAATCTCAAGCGGGATGGATTGAAAAGCCCTGCGAGAAATAATTTAACACTAATTTATCCTGCTGCAGATTATGCTCATAAAAATCACAAGATTTTAAGTCAGATAGATGTGAAACAAAGTGCATCCTGGCCAATTAGTAAATTAAAGCTGACGCTTGGTGAAGAAAAAAACCCAGCGCCTGACTTGTCATGGATCGAGTGTGCAGGATTTTTATCATCAGAAGACATGATTAATGCCTATGAAAATGTTGATGCATTACTTTTTTTATCTACTGATGAAAGTTATGGGTTCCCGCTTGTGGAAGCGATGTATGTCGGGCTGCCGATCGTATGCCCTGATTTACCGTACGCCAGAACTCTCTGTGCTGGCGAAGCGATTTATTTTGATCCTCAATCGATCGACTCATTGCGATGCGCGATCGGTCAGTTGCAGTCGAAACTGGAATCAGGATGGTGGCCAGACTGGAGTGAGCAATTGTCAAAAATCCCTACAGATTGGAATATAGTCGCACGCGCGATGATCGATGTTGCTTGCTCGTCTTCTGTTCGTCAAGAAAACAGAAGCTAATTATTTTAAACGTCATGTATCTTTAGTCATTAATATATTGGATGCCAGAAAACACTTAATGAAAAAAGCACTAATAACAGGTATTACAGGTCAGGATGGGGCCTATCTGGCTGAGTTTTTATTGGAAAAAGGTTACGAGGTGCATGGTATAAAGCGTCGCGCCTCTTCTTTTAACAGCGATCGCATTGATCACTTGTATCAAGAGCCTCACGAAATAAATCAAAGGTTTTTTCTGCACTACGGCGATCTAAGTGATTCACTTTGTCTTGTCAGACTGGTTCAGAAAATTGCGCCAGATGAGATTTATAATCTGGGTGCCCAGAGTCATGTGGCGGTCTCATTTGAAAGCCCGGCTTGAAAAAAGGCTTTTTTGAGTTCCCCATCTGACTCTATCGACTATGCTGTAATGGAGAAAACAAAAAACGCTTTGGTAGTCCCATTAGATGCGGGCTGGAATGACATAGGCTGCTGGTCTTCATTATGGGAAGTAAATGAGAAAGACGATAATAGTAACGCAATACGCGGTGATGTGATGCTGTTTGATAGTAGTCATTGTCTTGTCTATGCTGAAAGTCGGCTAGTCACAACAGTGGGAGTCGATAATCTTGTTGTGATAGAAACCAAAGATACGGTTTTGGTTGCTGATAAAAGTCAGGCACAAAACGTAAAAGATATAGTTGACGAGTTAAGGCATAAAAAACGGTTGGAGAACAAGTGTCATCGTGTAGTTTATCAACCATGGGGTCACTTCGATTCGATTGAAGAGGGCGATAACTTTAAAGTAAAACGTATAACAGTTAAACCTGGCGCCAGTCTGTCATTGCAGAAACATCATCATCGCTCGGAGCATTGGGTAGTTGTTTCTGGAAGTGCGCTGGTTACCAAGGGTGAGACTAAAATGGCAATATCTGAGAATGAATCAGTTTACATTAATGTAGGTGAAGTGCATGCTTTGGAAAATCCAGAAGCAATATCACTGAAGTTAATCGAAGTACAGACCGGAACTTATCTTGGAGAAGATGATATCATTCGTATTGATGATCGTTATGGGCGAAAGGATGCGTAAAACTTGTGAAAATTAGTATTATTACTGTTTGCTTTAATAGCGAACAAACAATCAGGGACACAATAGAGTCAGTGTTATCTCAAAATCATCAAGATATCGAATATATTATTATAGATGGAGCATCGACTGACAGCACAGTTTTAATAATAAATGAATATAAGGATCGAGTTGCAACAGTAGTTAGTCAGCCAGACTCAGGGTTGTATGATGCGATGAATAAGGGCATCAAATTGGCAACTGGCGATTTTGTCGGGATTTTAAATTCTGATGATATGTTTACTAATAAATCAGTAATTTATGACTTGGCGCATTTTCTAAAAACAAACCCGAATCTTGACGGAGCCTATGGAGATCTGGTTTATGTCCGAAGAGACGATGTTGATTATGTCACGCGGACTTATTCGTCAGAAAAGTATTTTGATAGATATATACGATTCGGTATGATGTTTCCTCACCCTACTTTTTATATTAGACGATCACTTTTTGATTCCCTGGGGTTTTACAAACTGGAATATCGTGTCGCATCTGATTTTGAGTTAATGACGCGCTTTATTAAAAGTGGAGTTAAATTAGGTCGTCACCCGGAACTTATGGTGAAAATGCGGCAGGGAGGATTAAGCACGTCCGGTTGTGTGACACGTATACGTCAAAATATGGAGATAGTTCGTGCATGCCGGGAAAACGGAATTTATACCAACCTGTTAATGGTCGCCCTCAAAATCCCGTTTAAACTTGCCAATTACCTCGTTCGACAGCCTGGTGCTGCGCACAGTGATCGACGGAATAATCAGAATTAAATATATATAGCCCTGGATTACTGTGGTAAATTTCTTAAGCACTGAAAGTAGAATTTATGTTGCAGGGCATAGAGGATTAGTCGGCTCTGCTATTCTGCGAAACTTGAGTAAACGTGGCATTAAAAACGTGATCACTCGAACACACGATAAGCTTGACCTCATAGACCAGCAAGCTGTTCGGGGATTTTTTCAGAATGAAAAAATTGATTATGTGATACTGGCTGCGGCAAAGGTTGGTGGTATTCATGCAAACAATACTTACCCTGCTGAATTTATTTATTCCAATCTCATGGTGGAATCTAATGTAATACATGAGGCATATAGAGCTGGTGTTGAAAACTTGCTGTTTCTTGGCAGTTCATGTATTTATCCTCGACTGGCGGAACAACCTATGCGCGAAAGTGCATTGAACACGGGTTCACTTGAGCCAACCAACGAGCCTTATGCCATTGCAAAAATCGCTGGCATCAAGCTTTGCGAGTCTTATAAACGGCAGTACGGTACTAATTATCGAAGTGTAATGCCAGCAAACTTATACGGTCAATATGATAATTTTGATCTCGAAAACAGCCATGTTGTTCCAGCCTTGATTCGCAAATTTCATGAAGCCAAGTTAAACGGTGATAAAACAGTGACTGTCTGGGGAACTGGCAATGCTAAACGCAAATTTTTTCATGTAGACGATATGGCTGATGCATCAATTCATGTTATATCATTAGACCAATCATTATATATAAGACAAATACTGCCAATGCTTTCACATATAAATATAGGTACTGGTGTAGATGTAAAAATTCGGGAATTAGCGGAAACAGTTTCGCAAGTTACAGGGTATAAGGGCGATATAGAGTACGATACTTCGAAGCCAGATGGTGCGCCGCGTAAATTACTGGATGTCGCGTTGCTATCAAATTTAGGGTGGCAATCGAATATATCTTTAAGTGATGGACTAAAACCACCTATGATTGGCCCCTGCAAGCGGGCGATGTAATAAGCTAGGTTAGGAAATTGTCTGTTACTCTATTATGAAATCAATATTTCTAAAAATATCTGAAGTTCTGACTCCTGATAAGCGTAAATCAGCTGCGGTGTTGTTGTTGCTAATTATGTTAGGAACTTTCCTGGAAATACTAGGAATAAGTTTGCTACTCCCTATTATGGCTTTGTTAATGGAGAGTGATATAGCAACAAAATACCCAGCCGCTCAATCTGTGCTTAATTTATTTGGAAATCCTGATCATGTAACGCAAGTGCAGATTGCCATGCTGATATTTATAGGAATTTATCTAATAAAAAATATTTATCTCGCTTTCCTTGCATGGTGGCAAGCCCGTTTTACAGTGGACTTGAAAGTTGATATGTCACAGAAGCTGTTTTCATTATATTTATTTCAACCATATACTTTTCATTTACAAAGAAATTCGGCACAGTTAATCAGGAATATTACTGGAGAAGTTGGGCAGTTTACCAGTCGGGCGGTGACTCCAGCTCTTGATTTGGTGTCTGAATTACTGGTAGTCATCGGTATTGTGATTTTGTTAATGTTGGTTGAACCGTTAGGAGCAATAATTGTATTTTGCGTACTTGCTCTTGCTGCCTGGATTTTTCATAGAAGCACTCGCGCTCATGTTACTCGGTGGGGCCAAGAGCGACAGTATCATGACGGTAAACGTATTCAACATCTCCACCAGGGCCTTGGAGGTGTTAAGGATGTCAAATTACTCGGGCGAGAAGCCGAATTTCTGACTCAGTTTCATCAGCATAATATTCAAAGTGGCCAGATATCCAAATTTCTGGATATACTTCAAAAACTCCCTCGTTTGTGGCTTGAAATACTTGCAGTAACTGGTTTGGCATTGTTAGTAATAGTTATGCTTGCCCAGGGTCGGGGTATGTCCAGTATCGTACCTACAATGGGTTTATTTGCGATAGCGGCATTTAGGTTAATGCCATCAGTAAACAGAATTTTGGTATCTGTGCAGTCATTGCGTTTCGGTTTACCGGCAATAGATCGGCTCGTTGCAGATTTTCAATTGCTTGATGTAAAATCAATAGATGATTCATATAGTATTCCCAAATTTCTGCAAGACATCTCGTTGAGGGAAGTATTTTATAAATATCCAAAGTCTGATATTCCTGCCCTCAAAAAAATCACTCTAAAAATCAGGCAAGGTGAGTCAGTGGGGTTTATTGGCCCCAGTGGGTCTGGAAAAAGCACAATGGTTGATGTGATTTTAGGCCTGTTGGAACCTGAGCAAGGTGAAGTGCTTGTAGATGGGAAGAATATACAAAAAAATCTCCGCTCATGGCAAGATCATATCGGTTATGTACCACAATCAATTTATTTGACGGATGATACGCTTCGACGAAATATTGCTTTTGGATTAACTGAAGAAAAAATTGATGACGAGGCAATTGAGCGAGCAGTAATTGCGGCGCAGCTCAAAGAATTTGTGGATGAATTGGAGAATGGTTTGGAAACAATTGTTGGCGAAAGGGGCGTTCGTTTGTCTGGTGGGCAACGGCAACGAATCGGTATAGCCAGGGCGCTCTATCATAACCCCGATGTATTGGTGCTGGATGAAGCAACCAG
>QILH01000146.1 GCA_003233255.1 Gammaproteobacteria bacterium
AAAGATGGGAGTGATGATAGCGCTCGCGAGAAAGTCTTCGTTGGTTCAGCGCAATTAATGACGCCGATGGGAGCTCTGCCGTTGGCATTTGAGCTTGATGGTACGACGCTGGAAGAGGCCTTGATTCACTATGCCGAAGCGGCAAAAGAGGCGCTCGAAAAAACCATGAACGAGTTGAAAGAAATGCAACGTCAGCAGGCTTCGTCAATCGTTACCCCGGGCAGCCCCGGAGGATTAGGCGGTGTACCCGGTGGCGGCATTCAAATGCCGTAATTTGTTTTTGGCCGGGATCCGCTCGTTGGATTCTTGCCGGAAATATTGATGCTGCTCTGGGCTTGTTACGGAGCTATATGTTTTTAAGCACGACAGGATTTAATAAAAGAAAAGATAAATTAGATAAACCGTGCTCACTACAAACAAACCGGCTCCCCAAATGGCCAGCCAGTATTGCCTGGCACGCAGGCCAACAATTGTAAAACCGATACCCAGAAACAGTCCGAACAGTGCCGCCGCAATAAAAATATCGTGACTTACGGGCTGACCACCTGTTTCCGGATTTTCACCTATTCGATAACGGGCCATAATGATCCCTGCTAATTTATAAAGTAATCACCTGATCGGGCATGTTACCCGACAAGGCCGCATAAAGATTGGGGAAGCAACCTATGGTTGCGCCGTCAACCAGTTTTCCATCGATCTGTCTTTCATAACAGCATTTATCACAGCCCATTAAGAGCATGCCGGTTTCATTGGCAACTTTTGCCAGGCGCTCTCCGATGGGGTCATCCTTGACCAGCACATAGTTATTGTCTTCGAAAAAAAACATACCCACGACCTCAACACCGTGAGCATTATCTTCGAGTTGCGGTAAAATCATCTGACCTAATTTGTACGAGACGGAATGTCCCTGCGTTGAAAATATGTAGGCTACTTTCATGCTGTTCTCCCGATTTTTACAGTTGCGTAATGGCGTTGAGCATCGCCTGGGCATGCCCTTGTGGGGTGACACCGTAAATGGCTTGTTTGATCATGCCCTGCTTATCAATTAGAAAAGTAGAGCGAACGATGCCCATTTTTTTCAAGCCATTTTTTTCTTTTTCCTGCCAGACACCGTAGGCCTCACAAAGATCGCCATTGGTATCGGCTAATAATTCAATTTTTAGATTATACTTATCAATAAAGTCCTGATGGCTAGCACAATCGTCTTTGCTGACGCCAAGGATAACGGCATTGGCCTGCGTGAAATCATTTGCCAGAGCGGTAAATTCGTTTGCTTCAATAGTGCAGCCGGGCGTATCGTCTTTGGGATAAAAATACAATACGACGTGGTTTTTATCTTTATAGTCGGCAAGCCGAATGGTATGGCTTTTTTGATTAGGGACTGCAAAATCAGGTGCAGTCTGGTTTACCGTTAGCATGTGTACTCCAATGGATCGAATCCAGTAATTCTCAAAGTGTTAATTGAAACACAGCCGAACGGATAAACCAATCTTATCTTTAATTCTCGTATTAGATGAAAGGGTACTGCGACTAATAAATAAACGACATGTTGTGCTTTTCAGCGAAATCTATTTATAGATACTGATCAGAACGGGGATATTCAAAATGAGGGCCATCGATGATGGCACGTTTACCCGCGGCGCGTCGGCGAGCAATATATTTGTCGGCTACGATTAACTTTTTTCTGTTAATACCTGCGATTTAAATCTTATTCCATCCCAGCCTGTTTTAATAAAATTGCGGATGTTTTGATGGTTGTCGGCCTCTGGATTAGCCAGAACATCGTCGCGATAATAGTGACCAAAACAGGCCAGCGTTTCAGCGGCTGTAAAATTTTGTAATTTGGCAAAGGCAAATAATTTGCATGAACCTGAGTTTTGACCGGTGGCATTCACTAGATCACCATTACTAAATTCGCCGGCCTCGAAATTATATAATTGTTCGATAACCGACATGGTGTCATCAAATTCAATGGTGCTTGGGTCGCTGAGTAATTTGGTTTTGAAGGTAGCCAGATTCATGCCAATAGCTTATCGTGCAGTGTCAAAAAAGCCAGCGATAAAGCTGGCTTTTTTGATTGAATTGTTTTTAACTGGTTAGATCGCTGATGTAAGATCCTGCTCATCATTGCTGAGGCTGATTTCATTTACGCGCCGATAAATCATATAGCAACTGCCGAGAACCAATACCAGCCCAGTGAATGCAGAAAGAGGATGATGAATAAAGGTCACGAGCAAGATGCCTGCCGCGATAAGTGCGATTGGTAATGTCTCAAAAATGGGTTTACTGAACATCTTTTTTCTCCTTAATAAAATGTGTTCTGTACCTCAAATGTTGTGCGAACTCTATCACACAATCATGATGTTCGCCTATATAATTGAGTAAAATAAGTTGGTAAATACCTATATTAAACAATAGGTTATAGTTAATACTTAAAGTATGATCTGATTAGTAACAAAAGATGACAAAAATAACGCAAAAATCAGTGTATTCTTGCTTATATATAGCGTTCAAAATACGTTATTTCCCGAAATGAAGCTTCTCTCTGGCTCAGATTCCATCAAGAAAGCGGATGCGCAGCTTGCTGCGATTGCCGAGACGGTCTGGGTCGAGGGCAGCCATCGTATCGTCGCCCACCAACATGATCGTGCGCAACTGATTCACAGCCTGGTTGGAAATCTGGTGGTTGAAGTTGAAGAGCAGGCTTTTTTGATCACCCCGGAGACGGCGTTGTGGATTCCTGCCGAAGTTCAGCATGCCGTGTTTGCGCAGGAATCCGTTCACTATTGTTCAGTCTATGTTAATCAGACAATGGCTTCTGATCTTGCCGGGCAAGTACACCGAGTTTATATGCGGCCGCTGCTACAGCAACTGGCGATCAGCGCAGCGAGGTTTTCAAAGGCAAATACGTTAAGTGAACAGCAATCCCGTTTGTTAGAAGTGCTGGTTGATCAGATTCGTGCGATTGAACCTTGTGAACTGGTATTATCTTTACCGCGTGATCGCCGACTGACCCGGGTTGTGCCTCGATTAATCGCCAAACCTTCACTCAATGATGATTTGATGACCATTGCCAGCGAGGCGAACATCAGTGCGCGTACCGTAGAACGTATTTTTAAAAAAGAGACGGGCTTTAGTTATAAACAATGGCAGCAACGGTTAATTTTGTTAAGAGCGATTGCGCTGTTAAAACGTGGTACGCCCGTGAAGGTGATTGCCATTGAGCTATCCTACCAAACTAGCAGTGCCTTTATTGCCATGTTCAAGCGAATCATGAAGCATACTCCCAGCCAATATATAAAATTACTTCGAAAGTAAGTCCTGTCGTGATAATGCGATGCAATGTCAGAAATACACTACATCACGTCACATTAACGGGTAATACTCGTTCCATGCAAACGTCATATTCGTTAGGAGGATATTATGCGTTTTGGAACATTGTTAATTTTAGTATCCATGTTTAGCTCGGTGCATGCTGAAGACAAAGGCATTTTTACAACGCGTAGCATGACGATAGAAACGGCATCAAAGGCGGCCTGGCAGGCAATGAAGGCATGTCGAGATAAAGGCTATTCGGTTGCGGTTGCTGTGGTGGATAAATCTGGAATCTTGCAGGTTTTTTATCGCGATCGTTTTGCTGGGCCGCATAGCGTGCAAACGGCAATCAGCAAGGCCTGGACGGCGGTCAGTTTTCATGTCAACACCAACGAGCTTGCGGATATGCTGCAGCGAGGTGAAATACCCCAGCAGGTGCAGCATAACCCCGGAGCCTTATTGGTCGGTGGTGGTGTGAATGTTTATTCGCAGGGTGAATTGATTGGTGCGATTGGCGTATCGGGTGCCCCGCCAGGAAAGTCGGAACGTGATAGCATTGATGGTGCCTGCGCAAATATAGGGGTAAAAAGCGTTGAAGAGATATTGGAGTTTGCCGATTAACATATAGTAAGCATTAAAAATAGAACAAGACAGCGTGATTGTAAAAAGGCATAAATATTAAACTTAAATGGTGTTCACCGGTTATCATGCTGTGTATAAATTTAATTCTGGTTAGCAAAGCGGTATTAAAAAAATTGACGGATGTGTTCGATTGCATGAACCCTTGTCGGTAATTTGATAGATAGATTTATTCAAATACCTCGCGCCAGAAGATAATCCGATCGTCACCTCGGAATTGCCCGAACGAGGCAACGCCGTCAACGTCTAATAAATAAGGGTGTACGTTGGTATCAGTATTAAATGGAAAACTGAATGGTATCGTAAAATTACCACCATTGCCGCCGGCGACATAAAATAAACGCCAGCCTGCGCTGTTATTATTCGTATCAGGCACATGTATGCGTGCATATGTAGCCGCCGAGCCATCGTCGTCGAAGTTAAAGACGGAAGAACTTACGCTCGGACTGGCACGGAAGTAATAACCCGGAGTGCCAATGGCGGCAGGGCTGGAGCCTGGTTCAATACCTGCTGGCGGGTTTATATTATAGAGTGTACAACTGTCATCGATTTTGTGTTGCCAACTGGTGCAGTTACCGCTGCTGATTGCGCTGCAGTATTCAGTTCGGGCATACATGTCCAGGCCGATATCAGTTTGGTTGGTGCCAAATGCGTTTTCTGCAAACAGGCGCCCGAAAAATAAACGGGTGTTACCTGTCTGGCGGTAGGTATCGGCGCCAATGGTTAAATCCGTGGTATCAATTCCAACATTGTCGGTATCGATTGGATTGACGCCAATGCGTACATCGTTAAACGGGGTTTCTGCAGCATAACCGGGTGCAGAACCTGCGCGTCCGATTAACAGGTTTGCGCCGATATTGGCGGCGCCATTGGTGAAACTATTTGGCGTGCTGTTAACCGCATCGAGATTGATTCGGCTGCTCAGATTAATCGGTGAGGCCAATGGGCTATTTACAGCGGCAAAATTCCATTTACCCGTTTCGTTGGCGTTGCTGGTATTTTCCGAGAAGGGCGAAGTAAACTTGCTCCAGTTACCGTTGTAGTTTTGGGTAATGCCGGCTGCCGAGCAGCTGGTTCCAAATGCCTGCGCCGTGAGTGTGAAACCAACCGTAAATTCTTCATCAAGATAACTAAACGCATCGCTGCAACTTGTCGCGCTATTGGCATCGGTTCGATTGACGAGCGCAGCCGCACTAAGACAAAAATGAGCCGGATAGAAGCGACCCAGGGTTGCGCTGGTATTTAAGGCAGCATCACCAATGCTTTCCGAAAAATAACCGCCCGCAGGTAAGGCTGCGGTAAAATTAAAGGCGCCGACCTCTGAGACCGTTTGGGTGCTAATGGTATGTTCACCAGAATCGGCCGCACTAATATTAAAACTGTTTATGCCTAATGTTCCCTGACTAATCGCAGGTGCAATATTAGTATGCGTCATGGTGAGTCCATTTAACTGAAAATTGGGGGTAACGGTGTTATCGGCGCAAGCACCGGCGATGTTGAGATTAAATATGTCGCCAGCGCGCCGGAAAGCGCTACAGCTTGCGGAGGCACCTGCGCAGCTGGCATTTGCATCGTTGCTGCTGACATAGAGTTTATAGGGTTTGGTGACATACGTGGTCGCGCCATTCATAACCAGACCTTGATCATCGGTACCGGCCGAACCGTTATAGACACTATTTAGTGTGATTTGTCCGGCATCAGGATAGGTCACGGTGAAGCTTGCCTGACCTGCGGAATCAAAAGTAATTGGTACAGCCTGACCGGTTGCGGCGTTGATCGGCTCGTAGTCCGTCCCATTGTAATTCAACGTCAGGTTTTGAGTACCGCTGGAAGGATTGGCATAGTTAAGTGAAAAATCAATATTTCGGGATTGACCTATAAACGTAGGTACACAGGCTTGCGTAGTGTTATCCAGTCTTACTGCGCTCATGGTGATGCTGGCCGAGCTTGCACACGATGTCTGTGTGGGTATCGAATAAATAAATCCAGTATCATAGTACCTTACGTCACAACTGGCACTACTGGTAGCGGTATTTAAACATTGAATAGCGTTACTGGGGCTGGGCGAGGTCGTACTAATGCCCAATGTTATGGTACTCGACGTTGTGCGTTGTAATTGAAAAACACTTGAGCCCCCGGTTACGATTTTAGTGTCGCCTCCGACCCACCCCGAGGGACTAAGGGTGATGGCCACATCACCCTGATACTCCGAGCTGCAATCTGAATTTAAGCAGGCGCGAACGGTAACGGATTCAGGTTCACAGGTTAAGGCGGAACCATCATGCTCAATGCGTAAATGATCGAAGGTTAATGCGCAGACACGGGTATCATTCATGACCGTGGTGACGTCGGCTGCATTGAGTGCGCGTGCGTAGACTCGCATCTCATCAATGCTGCCCTGGAAACGCCAGTTCGGAACGGCTTCGGAGCCAGCGGAATTATTTTCCCCGCCAACGCTGGCGTCGCCCGGATCCGATCCCCAGGTGCCAGTATACGGTTGGGCGCTGGTAACGGCGACGCCATTGACAAATATCTGTCGGGTTCGGGCAATGACATCGTGCACGGCAGCGACATGTTGCCAATTTCCTGCGCTGATCACAGCAGGAGAATCAAGGATGACAGGGTTAACATTGCGCGAGAAAAAACGTAGTCGACCATTACCTCCATCACCCAGGCTAAAGGCAAAACCCCCGGAATTATTTTGATCGTCAACAAAGATACGTTGATCCTGATTAATAACAACCGGATTAATCCAGGCGGTCATGGTAAAACTATCGGTCAGGTTTGGCAGGTTACTTATATCAATATAGTCATTAACGCCATCAAATTCACCATAGTTACAGGTGCCTGGCGATCCGGCGATGGCCGGATTACTCACATTGGTTATGGCACCATTAATCGCGGTACCGTGATTGTTATTTCCTGAGGTATCAACCACTTCATTCGCCGTATTATTCCATCCAGCCTGATCCATGTTCCACGCTGCGAACAGGCAGTCGTGGGTTTCATTCATGTCACTGTTAATCTGGCTAGCCGATAATACATCCGTATAGATACGTGCCTCATCAAAGCGGCCATTAGCTGAAGTGCTGGTGTAACCATTACCACTAACGCCACTATTACGGTTGTCGCCAAAAAATAAAGTCTGCAGGTTGCCAAGAACATTGCTTACATTTAGCGGCCCGTTTCGATTTCCACGGCTGGTGGCACGGCGGCTGCCATCGATATAAACCTGTAACCAGTCCGCATCGTTGACCAGATCCCAGGTAATAGTGACGTGGTGCCAGCTATTTGAGGAGAAACTATTGGTTGATGTTTCTGCTTGCAGGTCGGCATCATTCCCAGCCTCCAGCCGGAAACGTAGTCGGCCACCATTACGTTTAACTAAAAAGAAGTATTTATCCGCAGAGCTAGTGCCGAGATCACTGGATGCATCAGCTAGCATGTTGTTACTGGAATTCCAGGCGTTACTACTGTTAAACCAGAAGGTGATGGTACCACGGTTGCCAATGCTGGCATCAACATCCATATTGGTATTGATCGCGTCATTATTAGCCGGAATACCCCCCCCCCGACAGACATAGCCGGAGTTGATGGTCTGTGCCGAGCCAACACGATCACCATGATTATTATTACCACTGTTGTCACGAACTTCAGCTGGATTGCCAGACCAGCTGAGTTCATCCATGGCATAGTAACTTAGCGGCGTGGGCGTATGCGGTGAAAAACGCAGTGCTGAATTTTGCAGACTGGTGATGTCTCCGTATTCATAAAGCTGGTAATCACTGGTGCTAACGTGCCAGCCTATTTGCGCAGCACCGAGCGTCGGATTGGAGATGG
>QILH01000097.1 GCA_003233255.1 Gammaproteobacteria bacterium
GAACGGAGTCTGGCGGTAGATGCTTATCCTTTTATTATCGGGCAGGTAAAAGTCATTATGTTGTATTTTATATTAGGTTGGTTAAGTTTGGCTCTTAGCTATTTTCTGCAGAGGAAAAAACCGGGGTCAGAGACGTATTAATTCTGTTCTATAGTAGAAAAGAATTAATACGTCTCTGACCCCGATTTTTTACTAGGGGATTCCCAAACGTTGCATTCGTCGCCAAAGCGTAGTTCGATCTATCCCTAAAATAGAAGCGGCGTCTGATTTATTTCCCTGTGCTTTTTCTAATGCATTTTGTATCTGGTGGGCCTGTAATTTTTCAGTGTCGCGATTTTTATGTTCTTCGCATTCGTCATGACTGAAATAATTATATATGTCCTGCGGTAGACTTTCTGGTTCTACCTGTTTATCTACCGCGCAGATGATGCCATGTTCAACCGCATTTTCAAGTTCACGTACATTTCCAGGCCAGGGGTAATTCATCATCATGCGCATCGCCTCCTGGTTACACTCGATATCAGTGGGGTATCCACGGGCGGCCAGTAATGAACAAAAATGATTAATCAACAAGGGTATATCACCTGGACGTTCATTAAGAGATGGAATGGTTAATGGGATCACGGCTATACGATAGAATAGATCTGCTCGAAATTCTCCGGCATCGACCATGTTTCTTAAATTTTGGTTTGATGCGGTGATAACACGTACGTCAACTTTAACCGTTTTATCGGAACCCACCATCTCAAATTTCTGATCCTGGATGGCGCGCAAAAGTTTGGCCTGTAAGTGGAGCGGGATCTCGCTGATTTCATCCAGGAACAAAGTACCTTGATGAGCAGACTGAAACCGACCGGCACGATCTGCAGTGGCCCCCGTGAAGGCTCCTTTTTTATGGCCAAAGAGTTCGGACTCGATCAGACTTTCTGGAATGGCGGCGCAATTGACTTCAACGAAGGGGGATTGAGTACGTCGGCTCAGGTTATGAATCATACGTCCCAACATAGTCTTGCCCGTACCCGAGTCACGTTGCAATAAAACAAAGGCATCGCTTGGGGCAATTTGCTGGATACGATGTACAACCTCAAGCATACCGGGGTCATTTGTTTCAAATCCGGCCTGGCGATTTTTATAAACTGCCTCGATTCTTCGTTGCTCGGTGCGATCCCTTATGAGGATGAGGCGCATTTTTTCGTTATGCTCAAAACAATCGACAAAACCGGTATGGAATTCTAAATAACGATCCTCATTTTCAAATTGCAGACGTTCTTCGAAATTAACAAACCGACCGCTGGGACGACCGGCGGCATCCACTTCGCCAGACTGAATGGCGGCGCGTAATAATGTGCGTTGAAAATTAAAGGATTTGATATCGCTTAAGCGCTGGAAAGGTGTATTTCGACAGTCCAGCAGTTTACTGGCCGCCGGATTCAGGTAAACCACTTTGCCTTGTTTATCGGCAATGATGACCCCCTCATCAATATACGAGACCACAGCTTCCAACATTGGAATAAGTTGTGTATCTGTTGAAATCGCTTTTTTACCCATACTGTCAGTAAGTGTTGCAGCTTTATTCCTGTTGCGCAACATGCGGTAAATGCAACATGCAAACAAAGCTTTATTGATTTCAATCACATAGCGGGGGTCTGTTTTTTATTTAAGCATAAGTTGTGCAACAGTCGGAGTAATATTATTCAATAAAATCAATGATTTATGTTCTGGCACGTCGCTTGCTCTATATCAGGAAAGAAAAATATAAATAAAATTTTGAGGTGTGTATATGACAAGTATCTTTTCTCCTGACTGGATGATGAAATTCCAGGATGCCTGGAATAACGAGCCAGAATTAGCCGGTGAACTGGCCAAAATAGGTTTCAATTCTGTGATTGGCTATGGCTTTGATGGCGAAGATGAACCTACCGGGGTGCTCAAGATAGAAAATGGTCAGGCTATTGAATCGGGTACTTATGAAGGCCAGGAGCTGAAATGGGATTTGCGCAGTAGCCGTGACAACTGGCAAAAATGGTTGAGCAATCCACCGGGGATGATGGCGCTCGGTATGGCTTATACCACGGGTAAGCTCAAATTCAAGCTTGGTGATTATTCAACAATGTTAAAAGATCCACGTATGGCGGGTCCTTTTATTAAAAGCTTTGCCGTAATGGGTAAGGTTTGATGTATATCAATAATAGCCACGTCCAGCATTACGGTAGCGTGAACAAGTAATTCGATGGTCAATTGCGACTAACTTCTTAGCATCAAATCTGGTTTCTAATTATGAATAAATTATTTTTATTACTTTTAGGTTTTATGAGTGTTCTCACATCCTTTGCCAGTGCGCAAACGCCAACAGCGAGCACATACAATTATAATGCCCATGGTCAGTTAGTAAAAATTGATTCACAGCTTAAACAAAATATTAACTTACCATTGCCAATGCAGGTGGTTACTGTCGGACAACGCCAGGCGGGGGTGTCGACAATTCTGGGGGGTACAGTAGTTCCTTACCGACAGGTTACTTTAACGGCTGAAATTTCGGGTCGAGTTGAATTTATTGCCGGTCGTGAAGGGGATCGTTTTAATCAGGCCGAAGTTCTGGTTGCAATCGGTAACGATAAGCTGGTTGCAAAACGTGAGCAGGCGTTAGCCAATCTTAATAACTCGTATCTAGCATTACGCAATCAGCAAATGCAATATGGGCGTGAATGGTGGGCACCGCAGTCACGTGATATTAATCGCATGCCAGGAATGGGCATGCCAGCCTTGTTCGATCAATTTTTTACTCGTAATCTTGGTAGCGGCATGGGTCATGGTAATCCGTGGTTAGAGCGATATACCGATCTCTACTCATCAGGAACCCAGGTAGGACAGGCCCGCGGTCGTCACATGGCGGCGTTATCACAGTTACGGGAAATAGATGCAAACTTACGGGATAGCCGCACTCTTTCACCTTTTAACGGTGTCATAGTGGCAAAAATGGCCGAAGCCGGTGATACGGTTCAACCCGGTCAGGTCTTACTTAAGTTTGCCGATCTGGCAGATTTGCAGCTAGCGGTAGAAGTGCCATCACGTTTATTGTCCGGTGTACAAACAGGTATGGTGGTACCGGCGATTCTTGATTTCAACAATCAATATATTGATGTGCGAGTTGCACAAATTTATCCAGTCGGTAATGCACGCCGTCATACCATTACGGTTAAGTTTGATTTACCAGTAGGTACCTTTGCCTGGCCAGGAACCTATGCCGAAATCATGTTACCGGATCAAGATGAAGCGACCGAGCAGCTTATTGAGATCCCTCGCAGTGCGGTTGTTGAGCGCGGCAGTTTACCAATAGTGTATGTCATAAAAAATAATCGACGCGAACTTCGTCTGATTCGTCTGGGAAAAAGTTATTCAAGTAATACCGTTACCGTACTCGCGGGATTAAACAGCGGCGATCAGGTTCTTGTCAATCCACCACCTGGCGTTACCTCCGGCTGGCATAACAAGCCAGGTAATAGCAAGCAATAAAGATAGATCAAGTAAGCAGATAATTTAAACGTCATTGATGTTGGCGTTACCCAAAAAAGAGACTGTATAGTAAAAACATGAGTGAGACAGAAAATAATAAAATAGAGATGGGAGAAAAAAATCTGGGTATTGCTGGTAATACGGCAAAACAGTTCATTAACTCACCGGTAACCCCATTGCTCATGTTTGCCTTTCTTGCGATAGGCATAATGGGTTTGATGTTCACCCCACGTCAGGAAGATCCAAAGATATCGGTTCCGATGGTGGATATTTACATGCAATATCCCGGCGCGGCAGCGGAGCAGGTAACCTCGTTAGTCACCCAACCGTTGGAACGTCTAATGAGTGAGCTACCGGGTGTGCGCCATGTCTATTCGGCCACACAACGCGGTTCAAGTATTGTTACTGTTCAGTTTAAGGTGGGAGAAGATCTGGGTGCATCCATTGTTAAGGTGCATGATAAATTACAATCAAACATAGACAAAATTCCACCGGGTGTTTCGATGCCATTGGTAAAACCGGTTGGTATTGATGATGTGCCGATTGTCACCGCAACACTTTGGTCCAAGCCCGAAGAAGGCGGTGTCGACGATGCAACTTTGCGTACTCTGGCGCTGGATGTGTTACAGCATCTAAATTCCGTTCCCAATACCGGAAATGGATTTGTGGTCGGTGGACGATCCGAACAGATACGGGTCGAAGTTTCTCCTGAACGATTGGGTGGGTTTGGTATTTCAATGGCTCAGGTGGCAAAAACAATTCGCACCGCCAATGCTGAAATCGAAACCGGTCATGTAGAATCGGGTAACCGTTCGTTTAAGGTTTATAGTGGTGCCTTCCTGACCTCAGCGGATGAGATTTCACGCCTGGTGATAGGTGTCTATGAAGGTGCTCCTGTTTATGTTCACGACGTGGCGAATGTTTTTCAATATCCAGAAGAAACGAAACGACTGGTAAGCTATTATACCGGCGTTGCCAATTCGAATCCCCTGAATGCAAATGGCGAAGCCGCTGTTACCATCGCGATAGCTAAAAAAATTGATACCAATGGCGTTACCGTGGCCGAGGCCATTCTGGAAAAACTCGAATCGTTAAAAGGGCGAATTATTCCAGATAACGTGCATGTTGATATAACCCGTAATTACGGTAAAACTGCTAATCAGAAGGTTAATGAGTTGTTGCTGGCTTTATTTGAGGCGGCGCTTGCAGTCAGTTTGTTGTGCCTGTTATTTATGGGCTTACGTGCGGCCTCGGTTATTATCATCATTATTCCCATTGTTGTACTAGTAACAATCTGGTCTGCCCTGATTCTTGATTATACGATCGATCGAGTGAGTTTATTTGCGCTGGTTTTTTCCATCGGAATTTTAGTCGATGATGCGACGGTTGTGGTGGAGAACATTTTTCGACGTTGGCTGGAGGCAGGGAAAACCAGTGCCAAAATTGCCATTGATGCCGTACGTGAAGTTGGTAATCCAACCATTCTAGCGACCTTAACAATAATCTCTGCCTTGTTACCGATGGGGTTTGTGAGTGGACTAATGGGGCCGTATATGCGGCCCATACCTGTATTGGGTGCAGCGGCGATGTTTTTTTCATTGATTGCGGCCTTTGTTTTCGCACCGTGGCTTGCAATGCGAGTACGACCTAAACTTAAAGCATTGCAGCAGGCTGAAAAACGTGAACAACGTTTTAGCGAGATGCTGGGAAAATACTATCGCCCATGTATGCAACCGTTATGTAACAATAAATTTTATGGCAAGGTATTTTTAACTGGCTTGATAGCGGCCACATTATTTGCCTGTTCGATGTTTTATTTTAACTGGGTAGCTGTGAAAATGTTGCCTTTTGATAATAAACCTGAGTTTAATGTCATCATAAATATGCCGGAAGGATCAGCTTTACCGGTTACCGCAAATATCACTCATGAACTGGTTAATGTATTACGGGAAATACCCGAAGTAACAGATTTACAGAGTTACGTTGGAACAGCATCGCCATTTAACTTTAATGGCATGGTGCGTCATTATTATTTACGGCAGCAGCCCTGGCAGGCGGACATACAGGTTATGTTGTTGGATAAAAATGATCGTGACCGTGGTAGTCATGATATCGCGGTCGACGCACGTCATCGAATTAACGAATATCTAGCGGCACATCCTGAATTAACGGATACCGGGGTAAAAACGCAAGTGGTTGAGATGCCGCCCGGGCCGCCGGTGTTGCAAACGGTGGTTGCCGAAATATACGGCCCCGATGCACAGACTCGCCGCCAGGTCGCACGCGACATGACATCAATGTTTTCCAGTTCAAAAGATATTGTTGATGTCGATAATTATATGAGCGACGAGTATAACTATTGGCGTTTTGAAGTCGATATTGAAAAGGCCGTTCGCTACGGCATCTCGGTGGATATGATTAACCAGCAACTTGATATGGCGATGGGTGGTTATCGGCTTGGGGACATAAAACGAAAAGTAGTACGTGAACCAACCTATATTGTCATGCAGGTTCCACTTTCCATGCGTTCGCAGTTGACTCGATTGTATTCTATGCCGGTCATGTCGGAGGATGGGAATTCTATACCATTAGGCGAACTTGGTCGTTTTACCCCTGCAACTGAAGACCCGATTATTTTCCATAAAGATCTGCGTGCCGTTGAATATGTTACCGCCGAGATGGAAGGAAAGCTGGGCGCTCCAATTTATGGCATGCACACGGTTGAAGAACAATTGAAATCCTATATTACCCCGGATGGACAAAATATCACGGGGTTAACTCTGGGAGGAACGATTGGCCGTTATGGGCCACCTGAAGATAATAATAAATCGGGTTTTGAATGGGGTGGCGAGTGGACCGTGACCTATGAAACATTCCGTGATATGGGTTCAGCCTTTATGGCGGCGTTAGTGCTGATTTATGCCTTAATTGTCTGGGAGTTTAAGAACTTTACTCTGGCGGGATTAATCATGGCTCCGATCCCGTTGACCTTGATTGGCATTATTCCGGGCCATCTGATTATTGGCGCAGAATTTACCGCAACTTCAATGATCGGGTTTATCGCCTTGGCCGGGATCATAGTGCGAAATTCGATCTTGCTGGTTGAGTTTGTGAAATTTGAAGTGGCCTCCGGTAAGGACATTGTTGAGGCCGTGATTTGCGCCGGGCAAATTCGTATGCGGCCAATACTAATTACTGCAGGAACATTGATGGTTGGTGCCGCTATGTTGTTTTCTGATCCGATTTTTATCGGTATGGCGGCAAGTCTATTTTTTGGAACTCTTGTTGCAACAGTTCTAACACTGGTGGTTATTCCTCTTGGCTGCATTACTGTTCGGAGTCAATTTTATGCGGTGGCTGGGGTAGATATACCTGAAACAGATCAATTCGAAAACAAAGAGTTGAATACAGGATCTACGCCAGTATGGCTGCATGTTTGGGGAAATATTATCAGAGTTATAATCTGGATTCTTATTATCTTGCGTAGTGTATATCAGGTTATTCAACAGGCATTAAACAATGTAATAAAGCGTTTTAAATCGGATGAATCATCCTCTCCAGATGGAAATGGCCCTGATAAATCCGGTCCTGATAATGCTAGATTCAACGGTAAGAAACCAGATGATTCAGGGCCAACTTCTTCTACTTCCAGGTCTGAAGAAAGTATAGAAACCTCCTCGAAGACTCCCGCGAAAGAGGTTAAAACGAGTAAAGGAAAAGTGACCAAAGGGAAAAAACAGAAAACCAGAAGTAGCAAGAAAAAGAGCAGTAACAAGAAGGTTAGCAAGAAAAAGGCCAGTACGGCCAAGCCAGATTCTGCAAGCACAAAACAGAAAACATCGAACAGTAAAAAGCGGCGTGGTATTCGTCTTAAAAAAATATGAACGTCGTGATGGTATGGAAATGGAAATGAGGATAACGAAATGCAAAGAATAAAATTACCCAAAGGTTTGTTAACGTCACTATTGATTGTCGCAGCCTGGGGCGGCGGATATTTACATGCGCAGGCCAACAATAAAACGCCTCCACCTCCGGGACCGTATAGAAGTACAGCGGTGACAAATCCGGTGATGCAGAATCCCGGACAACATCCTGATATGGTGCACATGCCGCAATCAGTCGAAGAAATGGAAAAACGGCATCAGGCACATCTTCAACAGCGTAAGGATTATGAGCAGCAACAAAAACAATGGGCCGAGCAACAACAGCAGGCCTGGCAACAACGCCAGCAACAAATGTATCCCTCGGCTGACGAGATAGAAA
>QILH01000244.1 GCA_003233255.1 Gammaproteobacteria bacterium
GGTTAACCGTATGAACAAACAAAATTGATATCGAGCCAATAGCCGCTATTTCTGATAAGTCGAATAAGAGCGATAAGATGATAATTAAAACTCCGCTAATGATTAACCCTTCCCGACTGTGAGCAATGGGTTTCCCAAATTGAGCAGGAAGCTCGCCGTCTTTAGCCAGTTGATAAGTCACATTGGTTACCGCATACAAATTTGCGTTAATTGCAGATGCTGTCGCGATTAATGCCGTAATGGCTACGATAGTAAAACCGAGCTGACCAAATATTGGCACCGCCGCTTCTGCTAAAGCAAAATCTTTAGCCGCAATGACTTTTTCAACGGGCAAATTGCCAAAAACAGCGAATGCAATAGCAATATAAAGCACCATAACGAGCAAAATTGCTGTCATCATTGCTCTCGGGAGTGTTTTAGAAGGATTCGGCATATCCTCCGCCGTATTAGTGATAACGCGAAAGCCTTCAAAAGCAAAGAAGGTAATCGCCAGACTAAAAAATATGTCGTTAGCTGGTGGGTAATATTTGGGAGACAATAATTCTGGATTTAGAAAAAAGATTCCGGCTATTGATAAACCGGCTAATACCGCAAATTTAATTCCAACCGTGACTCTTTCCAAAACCGCAACATCTTTTGCGCCTTTCAGGTTAATCAAAACAAATAAAACGATGATCCCGATTGAAAAAAAATGGTGCCATATTTGTGATGCTTCATTAGCGGGGAAAAATGTGACGGCATAATTACCAAATGCTTTAGCAATTAAACTTAAGGAAACGATAGCCGCAAAATACAGCATAATCCCCATGGTGCCAGTAAAGAAACCAATGCCATAGGATTGCGATAAGTACTCAATTATCCCCCCAGATGAAGGATACCGAGCGCCCAGCTTTCCTAATGAATAGCCACTAAATAAGGCTATGATTCCGCCAATAATAAATGAAATATAAACGGCACTTCCAGAAACCGCGCTCGCCTCGCCAAGCAGCGCAAAAATTCCTGCGCCAACCATTGCGCCTATGCCCATAGAAACTGCCGACCAGAATCCAATTGGTTTTTTTGATTTATGCATATAGACCCTGAAGTTTATAGGCTAGCACTGTAACTAACCTGCCGACTTTAGAGTGACCAGCGAAACAATGTCACGATAAAATAAGCTTGAATTAATTTTCTCTGTTAGTTTTTTTTGCATTCCTCAACAACCCATTTAGCATTTAACAATCGAAATACCGTCGTAATGACTGTCGCCGTAAGAAGTACAATAACACTAAGGGGTACCCACTGGTTAATATTCATGCCCTCATAAGCCATGAAATACAGGAGTAACAGTAAAAGGCCAACACTCATGTTGAGTGACAGGAAAAAATTTGCAATAACTCTAGTTGTATTCTCGTCAAGCTTTCCTGTTGCCGCAAGAGCAAAACGCTCGCAGAATAAAGAATAAAAATTGGGCCATTTATTCTTTTGAATTTTTGACAGAAGCGTCAATATAGATTCAATTGTTATCGCAATGGCCTGTTGCAGTAATGCTATAGCGATGATGACGCTCGCAGAAACAATAGCCGAGCTATCTATCTGACTGAACGCATCGATACTCAGGCGTTGACCAGGCTCAAGTAGCAGTAAGACTCTCCATGCACCGTATGTAAATAATCCCGGTATTACTATTGTAAGCAAAAGCCATAAGTTCTTCGCTACTGTTTCAAGCATATAATGCCCCTATTTTAAACCCACGATATTCACCCAGCTAAACTCTAAACCTAACATAAATTTTTTCAGGATGGTTTTTTTGATCTTGATGTTAGCAACAGAAAAAAACGTATAGAAATAAAATCAAAATGCACCTAGTGTCCATTTATCGACCACCAGTCGCACGTCGATTTCCTGTTCGGGTTTCTCAATAAATACTTTACGCGGTAGATCCATGCCGCTGACCTGGGTATAGCGTTTAAAATTCACTTTCCAGTTTGCGTCTTCTAAATAAGCCAGTCTTCCCTGACCATCAAGTTTCGGTTTTTTGATCTGGTCAGGACTGGTCAGGCCCATGACCCAGTAACGCAAACCTTCGACCGGCATGTGCACGCCGGTCTGTTCATACAATAAGTCTTCCGGGCGTTCAGCATAAAAACTTTGTTCATCGGAATTCTTTAACACCACACCATCGGCATTGCCAACCAATTTAACTTTTCCTGCTCCAAATGGCCCCTGGATTATTATCTGGTAGTCTTTATCTTTTTGTTGCCATTCGAGCGATAAGTTCCAGGCCGCATCGCCCTGGCTAACCAACAACCGCCCGCGCAGTCGCCAGTACTTAATCGCCGTTAATTCGCTTTGGCGTTGTTCCCATACTTCATTTTGGTTGTCGATAATCGACAAAGGTGGGGTTGTGCTGCAGCCTGCGAAGACACTGGCCAGCACAAAAACAAAGAATAATTTAAGCGGGTATTTACTTGGTAAAACGGTTAACAACATCGTTTAATAACTTATGTGTGGGGGTTGCCCGTAACGCTTCATCCCAAATGTCTTTTGCCATTTCCTGATCACCCATCACCCATAACACTTCTCCCAGATGTGCGGCAATTTCAGCATCGTGCAGTTTATCAAGTGCTTTGCGTAAATATTTTACCGCTTCATCGTAATTGCCCAGCCGGTAATAAGCCCAACCTAAACTGTCCAAAGTCGCGGCGTCATCCGGATTAATTTTATAGGCCTTTTCGATGTAAGCAAAACCCTCCTTAATTCGATCCGATCGATCAACCATCGTGTAGCCTAGTGCATTTAGCGCCTGCGCATTTTTCGGTTCGATTTTAATAATTTTTTCCAGATCTGAAAACGTGACGTCAATCCGTTCGATTTTCTCGCTGGTCAACGCACGTGCATATAAAAGTGCGATATTGTCCTGCATTCTTGCCAGCGCCTCACTGTATAAATCGAAGGCCTCCTGATGCAAACTCGCTTCGCGCAGGATCTCACCCTCGGCAAGAATAAGTCGTTGTTCCACATCCGCCGTATCGGCCTGAATCGCATGCAGACGTCCACGAGCATGTTCGAGCCGACCTTCTTTCGCTTCAATGAGCGCAATCCGAATCTGGGAATCAACCCGATATTCACCCGAACTGATCACCTTGTACCACTCTACAGCGGTCTCGGTCTTATTTTGTTGTTCCGCAATCTGTCCAAGATAATAACTGGATTCGTTGATCCGTTTACCCGATTTGACCAGTTCCTTAAATAAGCTATTGGCCTCATCTAACTCATTTGTTTGCAATGAAAGTAACGCCAATGCATATTTTGAATCGGGATTCTCAGGTTGCAATTCAATAACGGCCTGAAACTGTTCACGCGCCTCTTTATAACGTTTTTCGTCAACCAGGCGCCGCGCATAGTAATCGCGTAAAACGACCTTTGCCGGTAACCGATCAATAACCTGTTGCAGTTCCGTGAGTGCCTGGGCTTTCTTGTTCTGACGGAAGAGTATGTTACTACTCAGAATATAAGCATCAGACCATTCTGGACTTAACTTGATAACCTTATCGGCCGCTGCTTTGGCCTCATCCAGATCGCCAACGATTAAGGCCAGCTGACTGTAGGCGTAGAGGGCCTGTGAATTGTCCTGCCGCGTTTTAACCAGTTGTTGCATAAGATCGAGAACCGATTTCTTGTCTTTTTCCTTGCTCAGCAGCGAGGTAATAAGCATAAAGATATTATGACTTTTACGTCCCTTTGCCTTTTCATTTAAATTAATTACATTTTCAAGGTGAACCTGAGCCTGCGAAATATTCCCGGTACGGACATTCATTGCCGCCGCAACCTGATTCGCCTCAATGCTGTCCGGGTAGGTGTCGACCCACATCTTTGACGCCTCAAGCGCGCTGGCACTGTCCCGCGCATAAACGGCGATGCGGGTAGCACGTTCAATAACCTGCGGATCACCCGAAATTCGCGCGGCCGCCAGGTATTCACGTACCGCGATCTTAAGCTGACCACGCTGACCGGCTATCTCCGCCAGCATCAACCGAAATAGCACTTCCGGGCTTAAATCGGTTTCGATCTCGGGTTCGGGTATGACAGGCGTTTTGGGCTTACTAACTAACTGATCTATCTCAATTTTATTCGCTGAATCTGTCTCGTTAGAAACAGCGGCAGATTGAACAGGAGGATTCCCAGCACAGCCTGAAATCAACAGGCTGGCGATAAGAGCGATTCCGATATGGCCCCATCTGGACCTAACCGCGACGGTGTAAGGGGTGTCTTGCATACGCATATTCCGTAGTTTATCTCCAAACTATATACAACTTTTCGGCCAAATACCTAGTATAATTTAGATAATTATTACGGTATTGGTTTCATCCTTGTTATAGAAATTAGCACGTTTCGGGCCAAAAATCTGAGAACTTCATGACTTTAGTAGCACTCGGTATCAATCACAAGACCGCCCCAGTGGAGATACGGGAAAAACTTGCCTTTGCCCCAGATACCGTGCCGACCGCTTTACAGGATCTGGTCAATCACGAGTCGGTACAGGAAGCGGTTATTTTGTCCACCTGCAATCGTACTGAGGTCTATTGCGGCCTTGACGACTCCGCCAATGAGGCCGTGGTCGAATGGCTCAGCGAATATCACCAGTTACCCCTGGAATCGATCTCTCCCTATATATATGCGCATCGAGACGGTGATGCGGTGCAGCACATTCTGCGCGTTGCCTCTGGACTCGATTCCATGGTTTTGGGCGAACCTCAGATATTGGGCCAGATCAAAGAAGCCTATATGACCGCCAACCAGGCTGGGGTCATCGGCACACAATTGAATCGGTTATTCCAGCATACCTTTGCTGTGGCCAAACAGGTTCGCACCGATACGGCCATCGGTGCCAGCCCGGTCTCCGTCGCCTTCGCGGCAGTAAGCCTGGCACAACAAATTTTCTCTGACTTGAGCGAACATAAGGTTATGCTCATCGGCGCAGGCGAAACCATCGAACTGGTCGCTCGTCACCTGAAAGAAAATCAGGTCGACCAGATCATCGTCGCCAACCGCACGGTAGAACGCGCCAAAAAATTAGCCAAATTATTTGACGCTGAAGCCATCGCCATTCCGCAAATTCCGCAGCGATTACCCGAAACCGACATTGTCATCAGCTCCACGGCCAGCCCGCTTCCGTTCATAGGCAAAGGTATGATGGAATCGGTAATCAAAACCCGTAAACACAAACCGATGTTCATGGTCGACATCGCCGTACCACGCGACATCGAACCCGAAGTCGGCGAGCTCAACGACATCTACCTTTATACTGTCGATGACTTACAGGAAGTCATTACCGAGAATCGTAAATCCCGTCAGGAAGCGGCCCACCAGGCTGAAGACATTATCGATACCCAGGTCGAACACTTCATGGGCTGGCTACGTTCGCTCGAAGCCGTCGATTCGATTCGCGCCTACCGAGAAAAGTCCTTTCAGTCTCGCGATGAAACCCTGGCCATCGCTAAACGACAACTGCTTGCAGGGAAAGATCCACAACAGGTGATCGATGAACTCGCACGAGCCCTGACCAATAAGATCATTCACGAACCCAGCGTGCAGATGAAACACGCGGCCTATCACGGTGAACAGGAACTGCTTGAACACGCCTGCCAGTTACTTGGCATCAACCCCAACACACTCGATTAACGAAGGACATTATGAAAGCCTCTTTGCGCACAAAGTTGCAGCATCTGTCAGAACGTCTGGAAGAAATAAATCATTTGCTTGCCAGCCCGGATATTATTAGTGACCAAAATAAATTTCGCGCCCTGTCACAAGAACACGCTCAGCTTGGCCCCATTGTGTCCTGTTATCATGATTATGAAGAAACCCTGACCGCTATCGAAGATGCGAAAGTCATGTTAGAAGAAGACGATCTGGAAATGCGTGAGATGGCGCAGGAAGAACTTAAGACCGCAGAAAAACGTCAGGACGTTTTCAGCCAGGAACTGCAACTGTTGATGTTGCCGAAAGATCCAAATGACGACAAAAATATCTTTATCGAAGTGCGGGCGGGTACCGGTGGTGATGAGGCCGCCATTTTTGCCGGTGATCTTTACCGGATGTATGCCCGCTACGCGGAAAAACAACGTTGGCATATCGAGGTCATGAGTGAACACGAAGGTGAGCACGGTGGCTACAAAGAGATCATTGCGCGCATCGAAGGTCAGGGGGCTTATTCACGTTTAAAATTTGAATCCGGTGGACATCGAGTACAACGTGTTCCCGAAACAGAATCGCAGGGCCGCGTGCATACCTCGGCCTGCACGGTGGCCATCATGCCGGAAGTCGATAGCATTGATGAGTTTGATATAAATCCGAGTGACCTGAAGGTCGATACATTCCGTGCCTCCGGTGCCGGCGGTCAGCACGTTAATAAAACCGACTCGGCGATCCGCATCACGCATATTCCATCCGGCATTGTCGTCGAATGTCAGGACGAACGTTCACAACATAAAAATCGCGCCCGCGCCATGTCATTGTTGCAATCGCGTTTACTTACCCAGCAACAGGATAAACAAAACGCCGAACAGGCCGCGACTCGAAAGTTACAGGTCGGCAGTGGCGATCGTTCACAACGCATACGCACTTATAATTATCCACAAGGTCGCTTAAGTGATCACCGCATTAATTTAACGTTGTATAAACTGGATGACGTGATGCAGGGCAATCTTGATGAAGTGATTAACCCACTAATCAATGAACATCAGGCGGATCTATTAGCCAGCATGAGTGATGACTAAAACCTTAGGTGAATTGCACAAGCAGGCCATCACTGAGCTTACTGGACACACTGACTCTGCACGACTGGATGTCGATTTAATTATAGGCCATGTCTTATCGATTCCACGCACCGCCATCCTCACCCAGGATCAGATGACACTCAGCACTGAAGAGGTGCTGCAAATTCAAGAACTCATTAAAAAACGCACGCAAAGTTATCCCGTTGCGTACATCACCGGCTCTCGTCATTTCTGGGATCTCGAATTAAGCGTAACCGAAGCGACCTTAATCCCCCGTCCCGAAACCGAATTACTCGTTGAAATGGCCTTGTCATTATTCCCAGAAGAGCAAACAACCCATCTTCTGGATCTTGGCACCGGCAGCGGTGCGATCGCGATTGCAATTGCGCACGCACGGCCTGCATGGCATGTAACAGCCTGCGACAACTCGCCCGCAGCACTTTTGGTAGCACGTAACAATGCTGAATCCTATCAGTTAGAAAATATAGCTTTGATTAATAGCGACTGGTTTGAGGCGATTCCGGGCACCCAAAAATTTGACCTAATCCTGTCTAATCCACCTTATATCGAAAAAGATGATCCTCACCTAAAACAAGGCGACATCCAATACGAACCGCCATCAGCACTTTGTGCTGGACAGGATGGCCTTAACGACATTCGCTTGCTCATACCCACAGCTAAAAAATACTTAAATTCTAACGGCTGGTTATGGCTCGAACATGGTTTTGATCAGGCACAAAGAGTTAAAGACTTATTCAGTGAATATCACTACACTAATATAAAACAGCATATCGACTTATCTGGCCATATCCGTATCACTGGCGGGAAGCTTAATTAACAACATGGAACTTCAAGACGAACAATTACTGCGTTATAGCCGACAGATTATGCTGCCGCAAATTGACATCGCGGGCCAACAAAAATAATAGTCGGAATGGGAGGGCTTGGTTCTCCGATCGCAATGTATCTTGCTGCTGCAGGGGTTGGGCATCTTATCCTCGCGGATTTCGATCAGGTGGAGTTATCCAATTTACAGCGCCAAATTATTCATAGCACCGATGATATTGGCAAAGACAAGGTTGATTCGGCCTATGAAACTTTGTTACGGATCAATCCTGATATT
>QILH01000272.1 GCA_003233255.1 Gammaproteobacteria bacterium
GGTAAAAACCGTGCGAAAGGTATGTCTGCTATGATGTTGCGGCAGAAACCGACTGAACCTGATCGCGTGTTGGTGGTAGGGGGTAGTACCTCAGAATCAAGAACCAACATCGGAATCATCGATGTACCTCCTGCTGAGTCGAATTGGCGAACGATTGATTTTCCGGATAACAAAAACCGAACGAATGTAAACGTTGTCTTGCTTCCAGATGGCAAGGCGTTTATATGCGGTGGAACGACAACACCGCCGCATACTTGTTTACGTTACGATCCAGAAAATGTTGGTGATCCCTGGGATACCCTGGATGCGTTGGATTACGAAAGGAATTATCACTCGTTAGCGCTTTTGTTGCCATCTGCTAAAGTGATGATTATCGGAGGCGATAGTTGGGGTCCGGATGACAATGTGCTTGAAGTTTTTAGTCCGCCTTATCTCTTTAATCTGGATGGTAGCCTGGCAAGCCGACCGGAAATTACTTCTTTTCCAGATCCAGATCATGGGCATGTTATTCTTCACGGCCGCAAATTTGAAATAGAGACGGCTCACCCTGAGCACGTCAGAAAAATTGTATTAATGCGTCCAATGGCCGTTACTCACCAAACTGATACTGAGCAGCGGGTATTGTCGTTATGTTTTGAGCCATCCGAATCAGATCATCATGCACTGCAAGTTACCGCCCCGGATGGGCGGATATTCCCTTATGATACAGATCGGGCACATACGCACGCGGTTGCGCCTAGAGGTTACTATTTACTATTCATCATTGATGATAAAGGTGTGCCGTCGCCAGGCAAGTTTGTTCAATTACGTTGACTCGAAATCTTTTTGACGAGTTATACCGTTACGGGGTTACCGTTAAATTGGACTATCAATGGCGGTGTCGATAGACCGCCTGGTAAGGCGCATCACGGGTTTTATCGTGAGTGTGCATACGGTATTCGACAAAATCAGCGGTATCATCAAAGTGTAGAAAGGGGTTGCCATCAATTTCAGCGCCGATGGTAGAGGTGGGCGTTATAGAATAGTTATGTCCAGGCAGAATTCGGGTATCGGCAGGCAGATCACGTGCCATGTTTTGTAACGTTTCATGCATCACTTCTGGATCGCCACCACTGAGATCGCAGCGACCGCAGCCAAACACAAACAGGGTATCGCCGGTGATGAGATCGTTACCGAACTGGAAACAGGCCGAGCCGGGCGTATGGCCGGGGGTGTGTAATAGTTTTATTTCGGTCTCGCCCAGTTTGATTATATCACCCCCATGGTGCAGCGACGGTGGATCGAGTTCTTTACCCCAGAATTCGGCCTCGGTTTTGGCCAGATGTAATTGGGCATCGTAGTGTTCCAGTATTTGTCCAATGCCATTAATGTGATCATGATGAGAGTGGGTTAGCAGAATATCGGTAATGGTTACACCGGATTGTTTTGCCTGCTCGAGGATGACCGGAACATCCCAGGCCGGATCTACGACGGCGGCACGGTTGGTTTTTAAATCTTTAATCAGGTAGATGAAATTTTCCATCGGCCCTAATTCCATGGTTTCAATCTGATAGCTTTGTTTGGCCATATCGATTTTCCTGAAGTGATTAATCATAGAGATGTTAGCATTTTACCCTAACGCTGGACATTGGCTAGTGGTAAACTGATAGTTTATGTACGAACAAGAGACAGCACGATGAAACCGGAATTTTGGCTACAACGTTGGAAAGAGAACCAGATTGGTTTTCACCTCGACGAGGTGAATCCACATTTAATTGAGTATTGGCTGCAGTTGGACATTAAGCCGGGGGGCCGGGTTTTTGTTCCTCTGTGCGGTAAAAGTATTGACCTGAACTGGTTGACTGAGCAGGGCTATTTTGTCGAAGCCGTCGAATTATCCGAAAGTGCCATTGAGCAATTTTTTACTGAGCAGGCTATTGATTACCAGCGCCGGCAACAGGGGGACAGGATCGTATTCGAGTCTGAACGGATCCGCATCTGGTGTGGCGATTTTTTCCATCTTACTGCTGAACAACTTGGCTCGATCGATGCCATCTATGATCGAGCTGCGTTGATTGCATTGCCCCCGGAGTTACGTATCAAATACGTTAATCACCTGATGAATATTGTCGGCCAGGTGCCACAATTATTGGTGACTCTGGATTACCCGCAGCAGCAAATGTCAGGTCCGCCGTTTTCTGTGCCAGAAACGGAGGTGTTTAATTTATATCGGGATCACACTGATATTGATACAATATCAACCAATAAAGCCGATATTTTGTCCGAACACGCACATTTCGTCGATCGCGGCTTGACCTCACTGTTTGAATGCGTGTATTTAATGCAAGTATCGAGAAAATAAGACATTGATCACATTTTTAAACTCTTAGTTAACATGACCGATATAAAGTATAACAACTTGTCTTTTGGGGACGCTATTTTGACACGCTCACATTATCAGTTTGGTATGGCCTTATTGGTGCTGGTTCTGTTGCTGTGGACGCAAAATGCAATGGCGGCAAAATTCTTTGTTTACCAGTTACCGGATGGTTCACGGGTTATTAGTGATCGTCCTATATATAAGAAGACCCATAAACTTATCTCCAAGCGTCGAAAGGTGGAAGGTACGGGACAGCTGGTATCGAAACGGTATAAAAAGCGACCCGAGACACTGGATAAATGGGACGGTTTGATTAACGAGGTGGCGCAACGACATAGTGTTGATGTGGCGCTAGTGAAAGCGGTAATTCACACTGAATCGTATTTCAACCACAAGGCCAAATCGCATGCCGGTGCGCAGGGTTTGATGCAGTTAATGCCGAAAACGGCACGCAAGTATGGTGTGTATGATTCATATGATCCAAACGCGAACGTCGAAGCGGGTGTGAAACACTTACGCTACCTGTTAAAAAAATATCCACGTAATATCAAACATGCCTTAGCAGCCTACAATGCCGGTGAAGGTGCCGTGTATTATTACAACGGTATCCCGCCTTATAAAGAAACCCGCAACTATGTGCGTAAGGTTTTAAATTATCGTGATTTTTATCGTCAGATTAATTAACCTGGACTTCACTTCATTTTTTATAGCCATTTAGTTACCCTCGCTACATCGAATCAGTCGACTCATTACCCCTGCTAAATATGTCTCAGTGATCTTTTAATTAGGTCGCTATGTTAGAATAATATCTTCATGTTGTACTAAACTGTTTCTGCTGGGTAAATGCCGCACTCACGAAAAATCTTACATGTCGATATGGATGCCTTTTATGCCTCAGTGGAGGAGCGGGAGAATCCTGAGCTAAAGACAAAACCGGTGGTGGTTGGTGGTACCGCGGAAGGTCGCGGGGTGGTGTCAGCGGCAAATTATAATGCGCGCAAGTTTGGTATTCACAGTGCGATGCCGATGTATCAGGCGCAACGTCGATGTGCCGAGCTGGTTCGTCTGCCAGGGCGGATGGATCTTTATGTTCAGGTCTCCCATCAAATCCGCGAGATCTTTTCGCGCTACACACCCTTGATAGAACCCTTGTCACTTGATGAAGCTTTTTTAGATGTCAGTGCTTCCGAGAAATTATTTGGCAGTGCCGAGAACATCGCGCAAAAGATTAAGGACGATATTTTAAACGAGCTAGAGCTGGTCGCCTCGGTAGGGCTGGCGCCGAGTAAGTTCATTGCCAAGATCGCCTCGGATGTGAACAAACCCGATGGCTTTGTGATCGTTGATCCCGGATCGGTACAGGGCTTTCTTGATCCCCTGCCGGTGAGTCGTATCTGGGGCGCGGGCAAGGTCACGGTCGCGGCCTTTGATCGCATGGGTATTCGTACCATCGGCCAGCTTCGTCGCCAATCGCAGGCCTGGTTAAAATCGCAGTTTGGCCAGATGGGGGACCACCTGTGGATGCTGGCTAACGGCATCGATGATCGTGATGTAAAAAGTGAAGGACAGAGCAAATCCATCTCTCATGAAACCACCTTTGCGGTGGATCTGCATAACAAAGAGATCCTCGAAGCCTGGTTATTACACCTAACTGAACAGGTGAGCTGGCGGTTGCGCAAACACGAACTCAAGGGCAAAACCGTGAACCTGAAAGTGCGTCACCACGATTTTAAGACCATCACCCGCTCGCAGAGTTTTAATCAGGCCACCAACAGCACCGATCTGATCTGGCAGACCGTACGCCACCTGTTTAATCAATACTGGACCGGCAAGACTTCAATACGCCTGATTGGCATGGGCGTAACCGGGCTGTATCGACATGACCAGGTTATTGAACAAGGTGACTTGTTTGTGTCACCGGCGCACACTAAGATTGACAAGGTAGCTGATGACATCAATGCCCGCTTCGGTGCAACAACCCTGCAACGGGGGCGGAGTAAAAATCGGAATATTTGATTAGCGTTTGTTTTGATACGGTCATTCTTGCGGAGGCGGGAATTCAGTCAATGACAGGAATGAGATAATAATTTAAGGATTAAGTAATGGACTTAAACACTAAAGACGGCATTGAGCAATCCCCGCAGGCCATTTTTTTAAAAGACTACAGCCCCCCAGCGTATTTCATCGACGAGATTAAACTCGAATTTGATCTGGCGGCGGGGAAAACCATTGTCAGCAACAACATGCAGGTGCGTCGCAATGAAACATCAGATTCAACAACCGAACTGATTTTAGATGGTCAGTTAATGGAACTGATCTCGATTGATATCGATGGCAACACGTTAACTCCAGCTGATTATGCTGTGTCTGATGAAAACCTGACTATCGCGAATCTGCCCGAATCGTTTAATTTACAAATCGTCACCGAAATCCATCCTGATAAAAATACCGCACTCGAAGGTTTATATGCATCGAGTAGCATGCTCTGCACCCAATGCGAGGCGCAGGGGTTTCGTCGCATAACCTATTTTCTGGATCGGCCGGATGTGATGAGTCGTTATCAAGTGAAGTTGATCGCCGATAAAAAAACATATCCGGTACTCTTATCCAATGGCAACTTAATTGAATCGGGTGACATGGATAACCGTCGCCATTACGCGTTATGGCAAGACCCCAGTTTAAAACCGAGTTATTTATTTGCATTAGTGGCCGGGGATCTGGCGCACATCGAAGATCATTTTACCACAATGTCCGGCCGTGACGTGATGTTACGACTCTATACCGAGGCTGAAAACATTCACAAATGCACACATGCCATGGACAGTTTAAAACAGTCTATGTTATGGGACGAACAAACCTACGGCCGCGAATACGATCTGGATATCTATATGATCGTCGCTGTGAATGATTTTAATATGGGCGCGATGGAGAACAAGGGACTGAATATTTTCAATGCTTCCTGTGTATTAGCTTCACCTGAAACGGCCACCGATGACGACTATTATCGGATTCAAAGCATCATCGGTCATGAATATTTTCATAACTGGTCAGGCAACCGGGTTACCTGTCGCGACTGGTTCCAGTTAAGTCTGAAAGAAGGCTTTACCGTATTTCGCGATCAGGAATTCTCTTCGGATCTAAATTCACGCGCCGTACAACGCATAGATGATGTCGATGTATTGCGTATCCATCAGTTTGCCGAAGACAGCAGTCCGATGGCGCACCCGGTGCGTCCCGATCATTTCATTGAGATCAGTAATTTTTATACGGTCACGGTTTATAATAAAGGTGCCGAAGTGGTGCGCATGTTAAATAACCTGGTTGGTCGTGAAGGCTTTCGCAAGGCGACGGACTTATATTTTTCGCGTCACGATGGACAGGCCGTCACCTGCGATGATTTTGTCGCCGCGATTGAAGAGGCCAACAACATTAATCTAGATCAGTTTAAAAACTGGTACAGCCAGGCCGGCACACCCACGTTAAAAATAAATACTCACTACGATAGCGACAAACAGAGCTATACCCTGACCGTGACCCAGAGCACAGCGCCGACCCCCGGACAGAACGACAAGGCTCCGTTTCATATTCCGCTGGCAATCGGTTTGCTCGATAATGAAGGAAATGACATGTCGTTGGGAACAGATACCACCAAAGTGTTAGGGCTAACAGAAGCAAAACAGGACTTTGTGTTCGACAATATAAAACAATCCCCGGTGCTATCCGTGTTACGCGGTTTTTCCGCCCCGGTAAAGATTGACATGCCGCGCGGTGAAGATGAGCTGGCCTTTTTATTAGCGCACGACAGTGATCCGTTTAACCGGTGGGATGCCGGACAGTCATTGGCCTTACAGGAATTACTGCGCCAGATAAAGGCTCATCAAAACAACGAACCCTTACCCGAACCGCACGCCCTGACCGAGGCATTATCACGTGCCATGGCCGATACCGACATCGACAAGGCCCTGCTGTCGCGCATCCTGTCCTTACCTGGCGAGTCGTATCTGGCCGACCAATGCGAACAGGTGCATGTTGAAGCGATCTATCATGCACGTTTATTTACCCGTCGCCATATTGCCACCAGCTTAAAAGATCAGTTTGCCAATTTATACGAGCAGCAAACATCCTCCGCAGAATATGATTTTAATCAAACCGACATGGCGCGACGGGCATTGAAAAATACCTGCCTGAGTTATCTGGTCGAAACCGAGCTGGATGAGTATTTTACTCTGTGTTTTGACCAGTTTAACCTGGCTGATAACATGACCGAAGTGCAGGCGGCATTAAACATCCTGTCAAACTACGATGTGCCTTACCGAAAACAGGCGCTGGAGTTATTTTATAATAAGTGGTCAGCGGACCAGCAGGTGATCGAAAAATGGTTAGCGATTCAGGCGCGCTCTCGTTTACCCGATACATTAACCAACATTAAAAAACTAATGCAGCATGAAAGTTTCAGTATGACCAACCCCAATAAAGTCCGTGCCCTGTTAGCCACCTTCTGTCGCGCCAACCCGATTCGTTTCCATAATCAGGATGGCTCCGGCTATGAATTCTTTACAGAGCAAGTGATCACTCTGGACAAACTCAATCCACAGATAACCGCAAGACTGATTCAGGCCATCGCCCGCTGGCAACGCTACGCCGAACCCAATCAGACAATGATGAAAACACAACTGGAAAAAATCATCTCAGTAGATGGTTTATCAAAAGACAGTTATGAAGTGGTTGAAAAAAGTTTGGCGGGTTAATATTTAAATATAATGATCCAGCTTTCTCACATTGGTGAAGAATTAATCTCACGAATCCTTTATGAATCAAAGGAGGCCCGGGACAGTGTTTGCGATAACATGTACAGTCCTGACACAGAAATAGACGTTCAAGCTGAAGTAAAGCTTGAGAACTGCGGCATGCTTAGTTTTGACGGTACTCATAAAATAGATGTGGCAATACTAAATCCTAATTCACTGGAATGCTTTCCCATGGAAGCAAAGCTTGGATTCAATAGGTTAGGTAAGAACGAATTTGAAAAACGTTTTCTCAAACGGTGCGAAACATCTCATAATTATGCTCGGGTAAAAGGTAGCATGATTGCAATACTTGAACGCAATCTACCGACTGATTGTGTTGGTAAGGAGCTTTTTATAAATCACAAAAACACTCCGTATATTGTTAGTGTGAACTGGGCTCTTATTTGCCGAGCTAAAGTATTGGATAAATGGAATGCATCGGGTCGTCCCGGTGTTTCGTCAAAGTGTAAAATAATCTCGTTCGAATCTCTG
>QILH01000099.1 GCA_003233255.1 Gammaproteobacteria bacterium
GGGCTGGGCGGCGGCAGTTCCGATGCCGCAACGACGTTACTAGTCCTTAACCATTTATGGGGTTGTGGCCTGAAACTGGCCGAATTGGCTGAAATCGGGCTCACTCTGGGTGCTGATGTTCCCGTGTTCATTTATGGCCAAAATGCCTGGGCGGAAGGCGTTGGAGAGCAATTAACCCCGCTGGATATCCCAAAAGCATGGTATCTGGTGCTGATTCCACAAATAAATGTGTCTACAGAGCAAATATTTAGCGACCCGCAATTGCTACGAGATTGCCCACCCATTACAATACGCGACTTTCTGGCAGGGCAAGGGCTGAACGTATGTGAGCCTATTGTCGCGGCGCAGTCTCCAGAAGTGGCTGCGGCGCTTGAAGCGTTGACCGCTTTAGGTGCAAAGGCCAGAATGACCGGCACGGGAGCCTGCGTTTTCGCGGCTTTTGAGACCGAGGCACAGGCTCAACAGCTGTGGTCTGTATTGTCGGGTAAATGGAACGGATTTGTTGCCCGGGGTCTGGATAACTCCCCCGTGCATGAACGGCTTAAAAACGTGTAACGGATTGTTTATTAAAGTATTATCCTTTTAGCAATAAGAGGACGTGGTTAGGAGGCCGATAGCATTCTAGCCCGTATTTTAAAAGAGATATTGGGGTGTGACTGTAGCGCAGCGTAGGGAATACTGCACGAAACGCGGAGCGGTTCAAAGCAGTGCGCTCGGGAACTGGCCCAGGCCATGTAGGAACGCTGGCCAGTACAGATTTTGTTGCTGAGCTGAAATCTGTTAGTAAAGTATTAAACCTGGGAATGGCCAGGTACGAAGTGAAGTTTTATATTGGGGTGTCGCCAAGCGGTAAGGCACATGGTTTTGATCCATGCATACCCAGGTTCGAATCCTGGCACCCCAGCCATATTTTTACTGCTTGTAGGATAACTACTTGGAAAACGGCAGCTTGATGATCTTTTCGGGTAATGCCAACCCGAAATTGACCAATGACATTGTGGCACGATTGCAGCTTCCACTCGGCAAGGCCGTAGTGGGGCGCTTTAGCGACGGTGAAGTACAGGTCGAGATAATGGAAAACGTCCGCGGTAAGGACGTTTTTATTGTGCAGCCCACCTGCGCGCCAACCAGTGAAAACCTGATGGAATTGCTGGTGATGGTCGATGCGGTTCGCCGTTCATCGGCGGCACGCATTACTGCGGTGATTCCGTATTTTGGTTATGCGCGTCAGGATCGACGTCCTCGTTCAGCACGGGTGCCGATCACCGCCAAAGTGGTGGCCGATATGATCGCCACCGTAGGAACGGATCGGGTATTAACGGTTGATTTGCATGCCGATCAAATTCAGGGATATTTTAATATCCCGGTCGACAATGTGTATGCCTCACCGGTATTGCTGGGCGAAGTATGGCGACAGAAGTATCCGAACCTGATGGTGGTGTCACCGGATGTCGGTGGTGTGGTTCGGGCACGGGCTTTAGCCAAACGACTGGATGATGCCGATTTAGCGATCATCGATAAGCGTCGCCCTAAAGCCAATGTGGCCAAGGTGATGAACATCATCGGTGATGTTAAAGGGCGTAGCTGTATCCTGATTGACGATTTAGTCGATACGGCCGGCACATTATGCCGCGCGGCGGCGGCGTTAAAAGATAACGGTGCGGCCAAAGTGGTGGCCTACTGTACACACCCAGTGTTGTCTGGCCCGGCGGTGGAGAATATTAACAATTCCGTATTCGACGAACTGGTGGTGATGGATACCATTCCGTTAAGTGAAGAGGCGGCGTCCTGTGGACGAATCCGGCAACTGAGCATTGCCGAGTTACTGGCTGAGACGATTCGTCGAATCAGTAATGAAGAATCAGTGAGCTCACTGTATATCGATTGATATTGTTGGTGGATTAACATCGGTCATGGCTCTATATAATATAGAGTCATGACCGATGTTATTTATGGTAAATAACATACCCATATTCCTGGTCGCGAGGATGTGAAATGCAAGCACAAGCTTGTTAATTTAACGGCAACGGATTGTTGCTTATTTTTTGGAGAAAGTATTATGTCTGCTGAATTTGTTTTAAATGCGGAACACCGTGCTGACATGGGGAAGGGTGCGAGCCGCCGCCTACGTCACACAGGAAAAGTTCCTGCCATTATTTATGGTTTGGGTAAAGAACCGACCCCGATCGCCTTTGATCACAATGAACTTGCCCATCAGATTGAGAGCGAGGCCTTTTTCTCGCACATTCTGACCGTTAAGTTAGACGGCAAAGATGAAAGCGCGATTGTTAAAGATCTGCAACGCCATCCAAGTCGTCCGATTATTATGCATATCGATCTGCAACGCATTAGTGCAACTGAGACCATTCGTGTCAATGTGCCGATTCACTTTATTAATGAAGAACTATCACCGGGTGTACGTGAAGGTGGACTGATCTCGCATAGCGTATCGGAAGTTGAAGTACAGTGTCTGCCTGCTAATTTACCTGAGTACATCGAAGCTAATTTAGGTGAACTAGAGCTTAATGCGATCTATCATCTGACGGATCTGAAATTACCAGAAGGTGTTGAAATCGTTGAACTGACCCATGGCGAAAGTCATGATCAGGCCGTAGCCAGTGTGCATATGCCACGTGCGGTTAAAGAAACAGATGAAGATGAAGCAGGTGCTGCAACTGAAGCGGCTGAAGGTGATGCGGCCGAAGGCGATGCAGACGCTGCTGCTGAATAAATTAGTAATAACTGTCTGTACCGGAGCCGGCCTTGTCCGCGCATGTTGACATGATTGTGGGGTTGGGAAACCCTGGAAATGAATATGCCAATACGCGCCACAACGCCGGCTTTTGGTTTGTTGATGAGGTGGTTCGAAAGTTCGGTGGCAACTTTAAATACGAAAGAAAATTTCAGGGTGATGTCGCTCGCTCGACCATCAAGGGTCAACAAGTATGGTTGCTCAAACCCGATACCTTCATGAACTTAAGTGGCCAGGCGGTGCTGGCGCTCATGCAGTTTTATAAAATCAAACTTGAGAACATTCTGGTGGTACACGATGATCTTGATCTGCCGGTGGGCACCCTTAAATTAAAGCTTGGTGGCGGTCATGGCGGTCATAATGGTTTGCGTGACATCATCAGTCGTTGTGGAGGCAATGGTTTTCAACGTATTCGTTTAGGCATCGGTCATCCGGGCAACAAAGATAAAGTAACCGGGCATGTATTAAAAAAGGCCTCAAGCGACGATCAGATTGCGATTGAAAACGTTATTGACCAGGCGATTAATGTTCTGGATCAAATTGTTCACGGTGAAACCAGTAAAGCCATGCAGGAACTGCACACGAAATAAATAAAACGGTTTTCCGCGAATGCGCTTGCGGGGGATCGAACGGTTTAAATTATTAAAGGTCACGCTATTCCCGATAGAATTATTTAGGAATAACGGTCTTTGAAAACAACAGGCATCACCTCACGGTTATCCCCGAATACTCTTGTCGGGGATCCAGAGATAAAATAGATAAAATCATTCATGCTACCAGGTTGTGTTATAGCGACTCGGTATAGTGTGGTGAACAAAGGAGAACGACATGGGTTTTAAATGTGGCATTGTTGGTTTACCGAACGTCGGTAAATCAACATTATTTAATGCGTTGACCAAGGCCGAGATACAGGCAGAAAATTATCCGTTCTGTACGATTGAACCTAATGTTGGCATCGTACCCATTCCCGATCCGCGTCTGGATAAACTGGCGGAGATTGTTAATCCGCAACGCGTGCTGCCCACCACCATGGAATTTGTTGATATCGCCGGATTAGTCGAAGGCGCATCAAAAGGTGAAGGTCTGGGTAATCAGTTTCTGGCTAACATACGTGAAACCGATGCCATTGCGCATGTGGTGCGTTGTTTTGAGGATGACGACATCGTGCATGTGGCGGGAAAGATTGATCCCCTCAGTGATATCGAAATTATCAATACCGAGTTGGCTTTGGCCGATATGGATTCGGTCGAAAAAAATATGCATCGCACCAGTAAAGTGGCTAAATCGGGAGACAAAGACGCCAAAGCTAAAATGCTTGTGCTCGAGAAAGTTAAGGCCCATCTAGATGAAGGTAACCCGGTACGCTCACTGGGTTTGGAAAAAGAAGAAAAGTTATTAATCCGCGATCTGTTTTTATTAACGAACAAGCCAACGATGTATATCGCCAATGTCGCCGAAGATGGTTTCGAAAACAATTCTTTTCTTGATGCGGTTAAAAAATTTGCCGCACAGGAAGGTGCCCCGGTAGTTCCCGTCTGCGCGTCAATCGAAGAGGAGATGGTTGAGTTGGACGACGAAGAGAAAAAAGAATTTCTTGAAGAAATGGGACTCGATGAACCCGGTTTAAATCGCGTCATTCGCGCCGGTCATACCTTATTAGGTTTACAAACTTATTTTACCGCCGGTGAAAAAGAAGTCCGCGGCTGGACCGTGAAGGTGGGCGCAACGGCACCACAGGCGGCCGGCGTCATTCATACCGATTTTGAAAAAGGTTTTATTCGTGCCGAAGTCACCAGTTACGATGACTTTATTCAGTATCAAGGTGAGAGTGGCGCTAAGGATGCCGGCAAGTTACGCCTGGAAGGCAAAGAATATATTGTGCAAGATGGCGACGTCATGCATTTTCGTTTTAATGTTTAAGCCGATTACTTAACTGCTCAGGTTTGTGGATATGCATGCCATGACGATTTATGTCGACTATCCCCGCACGTTTATATTCACTTATAATTCCTGATACTGTTTGCCGACAGGCGCCAATCATGTCGGCAATATCCTGATGTGTTGTTGGTATATCGATATAAATGCCATTTTCTTTGGTCTGACCGTAATTATTACCCAGGTACTGCATTAGTTTCACAAAGCGTAAATTAGCGTTGTCGCTGGCCATATACAAAACCATGTCACCTAAGGCATGGATGCGCGAAGATAATTGGTCGATTACCAATAAACTCAATCTTGGTTCTTCTAACATGAGTTGATTAAAATCAACTTTTTTAGTTTTCAAAATAATACAGTCGGTAATGGCTTGCGCGTAAACTTTGTTGGATAAATTATTTTCGCCCGATATACCAAAGATATCACCCGGCATACAAAACCATTGAATCAATTCATTACCCAGTTGAGACATGCGTGAAATTTTAACGCGACCCGTTAGCATAATATAAACAGAATGATCACTTTGATCCGCAGTAAAAACGTATTCGCCTTTATTAAATTTATAATCGTGCGAAATATTATTGATTAATCGAAACTCATTTGCGTGCAGCTGTTTTACAAAACTGTACGGCAGACATTGTTCTGTTTGCATTGGTTCTTCCCTGCAGTATTAGTAAATTATATTATAGTGATTTAGTTCTTAAACTATCTTGCTAACTGTCGTCTATGCGACAGACTAATCCTTCAAGGTAGTTAGAATAACATTTCAATTCACAAAGTCTAGTTAAGAAATTAAGTCTATTAACACTAACTTAACTAGTTGTTTTTAAAACTTTTGTGATGATTATAAAAATAATCAGGAGGTGCGGTTGGTTGTGTAGGCGGTGAGGGCCTTGTCATTAAAAGCCACACTATTCTTATGGCGGTAAGCCTGCTTATATTTATATACTAACCAGAAATATAAATTTGGATAAAACAGAATGTTATTCGTGGCCAATTACCTGCCGCTATTGTCCGCCTGGATGCGGTAAGATAATGGCTTGCAAGGCAACGATTCAATTTCGTTATATTGTAATATGTGATAGCAACTAAATGGCCGTTCCTTATTAAGTTTAGGAATCGGATAATAAAAATTATCTAAAACAAAATTATCTAAAACATGGAGAAGTAAAGATGAAAAAAATATTTAACCTAGTGCTCGCAGTTATGATGGCCGCGGTCTTTACCACTGCCAACGCAGCTGAATACCCAAGTCGTCCCATTACGTTTATGACCATGACCCAACCAGGCGCACAGATCGATCGCTTGACGCGCGGCCTGAGTCAGCGCATGAGCAAGATTCTGGGGCAGCCTATCAACGTGAAGAATGTGACAGGCTCTCACGGTACGGTGATGGCGACCGAACTCAGTAAGGCCAAGCCTGATGGTTACACTCTCGGGGTTACCTCACTGACTGCGTATACCTACGCACCACACCACGCCAAGCTAATCTATAAGCCTGAGGACTTCGACTATCTGACGTTGGTTGCGCTGAACTCCAGTGGTTTCATTTCCAAGGCAGACAAGCCCTGGAACACCTTGAAAGAAGCCTTTGCCTGGCACAAGAAGAACAACAAGGCGATGGTTGCCATGTTCCATGGTGCCGATGACCGCGACGCTCTTATGCGCATCGCGAAAAAAGAAGGCGTGAAGCTGTCGCTGATTCCGTCCAAAGGTGGTCCGTCAGTTATAAAAGCCGTAACCGGTGGTCACGCTTCCGTTGGCTATGTTGGTGCGATCCTTTACAAACACGTAGAAGCCGGCTCGATCAAGTTGATTGCTGCAGCTCTGGGCGATCGTCTACCGCCAATTCCTACTGTGCCTACTTTGCGTGAACAGGGTTACGACGAACAGGTTGAAATGATCGTTGCGCTGGTTGCACCTAAAGATCTGGATCCGAAGGCAAAGGCAATACTTATCGCAGCGGCCGAAAAACTGGCGAAGGATAAGGAAACCCAGGATTTCATCACGACTAACTTGTTGATGCGACCTGTTCAGTGGGGTGAAAAGCATGCGGATAACTCAGTGAAGGAGATGTACAAAACCTTTGGTATGCAGGCAAAAATGAAATAAGCCATATCGCTGGGCCGGGACCCGCTCCCGGTTCAGCGACCTTATTCATAGTACAAGTCAAGTCCAGTGCAATGCTGGCAGAGAGAGGAAAAACACGTGACAAGAATTAAGAGAGACTCGATCGCCTATCTGCTAATCATCGGATTTTGCATATTAATGCTTAGCTGGGCGATTCCTGCGTATACGCCGGCCTATCCCGGCTACGGCGCTTCAGCGGCACTGGTACCCATTGTCGCCGTCAGCGTTATGCTGTTTATGGCCGCCCTCTCCCTGCTAACCATCGGTATTGCTATTTATACGAACAAGCCTTTGCCGACCGAGGAAACAGAATTTCCGGAAGAAGGCAGTGGTTTTACTCAGATCGGACGCGTGCACCTGGGTCACCTTGCTCGTATCATGATCCCGAGCATACTGTTGGTGATCGCGGTTGAATACATTGGTTACGTATTGACGTCAATCGCTTTTCTGATGCTTTTCCAATACGCCATTGGCAGTCGTAAGTGGCTGCAGTCGATAGTCTTATCGATCATTTTGACCGCCGTTCTCTACATCGTGATGCGTTATGGTTTCGGTGTACCCGTGCCGGGCCCACAAATTCTTTTATAACAATAAATTAATATAAGCGGAATATATAAACTATGGAAATGATCTTTGCCGGACTACTGGACTCTATTTCACCTGCCAGCGTGCTGTATGTCTTTATCGGAGTTGCCCTTGGGGTGATGATTGGGGCCATTCCCGGTATTAACGGCCCGATGGCCATCGCACTTTTCATTCCGGTTACTTATTATA
>QILH01000062.1 GCA_003233255.1 Gammaproteobacteria bacterium
CGCGACTGGTGCGAGGCTGGACACACCTGGAAAGACAAAAAGGCGGAATCGGCTTGCGCGGCCCGGGTGAAACTCAGCTGGAAACGGATCGACGCTTATTATCGGATCGAATCAAGCTATTAAAAAGCCGACTGCGTAAGGTTGAAAAACAACGTGAGCAAGGTCGCCGTAGTCGACAACGCGCTTCATTACCAACGGTGTCACTGGTGGGCTATACCAATGCCGGTAAATCAACCTTATTTAATGCGGTCACCGAGGCCGATGTGTATGTTGCTGATCAATTATTTGCCACACTCGATCCGACCTTGCGTCGAATCGAGCTGGAAGAGAAGCAGGCCGCAATATTGGCCGATACAGTTGGTTTCATTCGTGATTTACCGCATGATCTGGTTGCGGCGTTTCGTTCGACCTTACAGGAGACTCGTGAGGCGGATTTATTGCTGCACGTCATTGATGCCCATGACCCGCAGCGCAATGAGCATATTATTGAGGTTAATGCAGTGCTGCACGAGATTGAGGCTTCGGATCGACCCCAGTTAATCATTCACAACAAGATAGATCTCATTGATAAGGCGCAAGCCCATATCGAGCGGGATGATCAGGGTAAGCCGGTCAGGGTCTGGTTATCCGCTAAAACCGGTCAGGGACTCGATGAACTTCGTCTGGCCATGACCGAATTACTGCAGGAGGCCAGTATTCAGGAATCGTTGGTACTGGCGCCAGCACAGGGTAAATTGCATGCAAAACTGCATGAGCTGGGAACGGTTTTGTTCGAAGAAACCGATAATAAGGGGCATTGGTTAATGAATGTACGAATGTCGGTGCGGATCTGGCGTGGCCTGGAGAAACATTTTCAGCTAAAGCAGTATATTTCTAACGAAACAAACTCGGATGAGCTTGCTCTTGGCGGCAAGGCTCCCTAAAATTCCCACTTTCAATATTTATATATATTACGCAACGGCTACGGCCTTTAGGAGCATCAAATGGCGTGGAATGAACCTGGAAACTCCGGGGATAAAGATAAAGACCCTTGGGGTAAGCAACGTGGCGATGATGGCCCACCTGACCTGGAGGATATTGTAAAAAATATCCAGGACAAGGTGACCAGCATCTTTGGTGGTGGACGTCGTGGTGGCGGGGGTAGCCGAGGTAACTCCGGCGGGGGCTTAAGCCCGACCGCGTTTGCGCTGATCTTTGTGGCGTTGCTCGGTGTCTGGTTTGTGTCTGGAATCTATATCGTGACCGACGGTACTCGTGGCGTGGTGCTGCAGTTTGGCAAGTTTAACAAGACCACCGATCCGGGGCCGCAGTGGTATCCGCGCTTTATCCAGAGTGTCGATATCGTTGAAACGGACAAGAGTCGTAGTGTGCGTGTCGGGGTGAATAAAGATGAAGCCCTGATGCTGACCAGCGATGAAAATATTGTCGATGTGCGTTTTGAGGTGCAATACAAAGTTAAAAATGCGGAAGACTTTTTATTCCGGGTTGCCACTCCTGAAGTAACAATCAAAACGGCTACTGAAAGTGCATTACGCGAAATCGTCGGTAAAAAGGAAATGAAAAGCGTGCTCGAACGTGATGATGTGGCGCAAAAGACCGGTGAGTTATTACAGAAAATTCTAGATCGTTATAAAACCGGTTTACTGGTCGAAAACGTCAACCTGGATTATTCGGATGCACCGGAAGAAGTTAAACCGGCGTTTAATGATGTGAACAGTGCCGAACAGGATCGAGATCGTTTCATTGAGGAAGCACGAAAATATCAAAACCAGATTGTGCCTATTGCACGTGGTGAGGCGGCACGTATTACCCAGGAAGCCGAGGCCTACCGGGCTGAGAAAATTGCCAGAGCCAGTGGTGATGCGGCACGCTTTAATCAAGTACTGGTTGAATACAAAAAGGCACCCAAAGTAACCCGTGAACGTCTCTACCTTGAGGCCATGGAAGAGGTGTTAGGAAATAACAATAAAGTCATGATTGATGTTAAAAAAGGCAATAGCTTATTGTATTTGCCGATAGATCAATTAAATAAAAAACGACGTATCGAACTCAACCAGAACAATACTGAATCTGGTTCTCAAAACTCTGGAGCTGCAACGACCAGTAGTATAAGTTCAAGAGATCGCTCTCGTCACAAATCACGTACAAGGGAGGTGCGCCGATGAGCCCTCGTCAAATGTTTATAGTGGTAGCCCTGTTTGTTATTGGCTTATTGGTTTATGCATCGTTTTTCACGGTGACCGAGCGTGAGTTAGCGATTAAATTTCGTCTTGGTGAAATTGTAAAAGCGGACTACGAGCCAGGCCTGTATTTCCAGTTACCCCTGGTGAATAACGTCATTAGATATGAAAGCCGTATCTTAATGTTAGATGCCCGACCGACAGAATACTTAACCATTGAAAAGAAAAAACTGGTGGTGGATTTCTATGCCAAGTGGCGCATTGAGGATGTGAGTAGTTTTTACCGAACTATGTCACGCGGCAATCTTAATACGGCCAGACAGCGTATCTTTAATATCATCAATAATGGTTTGAAAAGTCAGTTCAGTCAGTACAGTTTGACGGAATTAGTATCTGGAGAGAAATCAAAACGTGGGCAGTTGTTTTCCGCAAGAGCTGTGATTGACACGGACATGGCAGACACGAGCAAAGATATTCCTGTTTTATATCGGAAAGCGTGTCTGAAACAACAGGGACTGACACTTAAAGATGTTGAGTCCTCGAATGAGGATAAAAAGAAGATCGATATTCGAGCGTTGGTCATGTGTATGATTACCGCCCAGGCTACTGCTGAGGTTGAAAAATTCGGCATCTCGATTGTTGATATCCGTATCAAACGGATTGATCTAACCAAGAAGATTGAAACGGATGTGTTTGCTCGTATGCGTTCCGAACGTGAGCAGTTTGCAGCTGAGATTCGTGCCAGCGGCCGGGAAGAGGCTGAAAAAATGCGTGCAGGTGCCGATAAGCAACGTACCATTGTTCTTGCCAATGCCTATAAGACAGCACAAAATACGCGTGGTGAAGGTGATGCAAAGGCGTCGGAAACCTATGCAAATGCTTACAATAAAGATAAAGAATTTTATTCTTTTTATCGAAGTCTGGATGCCTATAAAAACTCATTTAGTGGGGACGGCGATATTTTAGTGCTTGAGCCGACTTCAGATTTCTTTAAATACTTTAAGGAAACCCGACCTACCCGCTAAACTACCTGTACGCTAAAAGACCGGGTCGTAAAGTATTGAGTTTGAATACTTTGTGGCCCGGGTTTTTTTTGAGTGAGCGATGATGGATTCTATCTTTATCATATTCGGTTTGTTCATGGTTTTTGAAGGGATTATGCCAACCCTGGCGCCGAGGGTTTATCGTCGCATGCTGACATTTGTGAGTCAGCAGCAAGAAGGTTCGCTTCGAAAAGGCGGATTGGTTATGATTGGCATTGGTACCCTGATTGTTTTTATTGCAAAGTCCTGATTATGAGTAACGAAACCTGGTTATTACCGGAAGGAATTGAAGAGGTTCTGCCGCCACGTGCAGCTTTTCTGGAGGCGAAACGTCGTGCGATCCTGGATCTTTATCATGGTTGGGGATATGAATTCGTTATCCCGCCACTAATAGAATATCTTGAGTCTTTGTTGACGGGGACGGGCGATGATCTGGATCTGCAGACCTTCAAATTAACCGATCAACTGAATGGTCGAATGATGGGAGTTCGTGCCGACATGACGCCTCAGGTCGCCCGCATCGATGCCCACCAGTTACGCAGAAAAACGCCGACCCGACTTTGTTACATGGGAACGGTTTTACATACCCGTCCTCAGGGTTTTGATGCCTCACGCGCACCGTTGCAGATTGGACTTGAGCTTTATGGACACTCTGGCGTAGAGAGCGATGTTGAAGTTTTTCAATTAATGGTTGAGACGCTGCGGACATGCGGTGTCAACGATGTCTATTTTGATATGGGTCATGTTGGTATTTATCGAGGGCTGGTGAATCAGGCTGGGCTGGATGCGTTACAGGAAACGGCTTTATTTGATGCCCTGCAGCGCAAAGCAAAACCCGAAATACAGGATATGTTATCTGAGTTCAAGATTGATGTGGCGGTACGCGATATGTTGCTGTCGCTGGCTGATTTAAATGGAAGTGATGACATTCTGATCAGGATGGAGAAGGTTCTAGCCAAAGCCAGCGCGGAAGTTAAACGGGCTATTTCTGAATTAAAGAACATCGCTGCGGCGATCAAGCGGCGTATTCCCGACGTCAGTCTGCATTACGATCTGGCTGAATTACGCGGTTACCATTATCACACGGGCGTGGTGTTTGCTGCCTTTGCCAGCGGTAAAGGTTCGGCCATCGCTCAGGGTGGGCGCTACGATGGCATAGGTAAGATCTTTGGAAATGCGCGTCCTGCAACAGGCTTTAGCACCGATTTAAAAACTCTATTGGCCTTTAACCAGGAACAAATGGTACAACCAGCCGGTATATTTGCACCAGCGGATGATGACGAGTTATTGCAGCAAGCCATTGCTAAGTCGCGTTCAGAAGGTGAGCGGGTTATCGTCGAACTGCCCGGACAAACGGGAGATGGCAAGGCTTTGGCCTGCGATCGTCGGTTTGTAAAAGCAAAAGGCCAGTGGTCGATTAAACCAGTTTAAAAAGAATCACTACGAAAATATAAAAACTAAATCGAGAGAACAGAGTAGATATTATGGGCAAGAATGTAATTGTGATCGGCACGCAGTGGGGCGACGAGGGCAAGGGTAAAGTCGTTGATCTGTTAACCGAGCGTGCGAATGCCGTGGTGCGTTTTCAGGGTGGCCACAATGCCGGTCATACTCTAGTGATCGATGGCAAAAAGACAGTGCTGCATTTAATTCCATCGGGTATTTTACGCGAAAATGTCACCTGCATGATTGGCAACGGCGTGGTATTGGCACCAGATGCATTAATGACGGAACTCGATATGTTGGCCGACAGTGGCGTGAGTGTGGATGGACGTTTGTTTATTTCTGAAGCCTGTACCTTAATTTTGCCATATCATATTGCCCTGGATCAGGCGCGCGAACGGGCGCGTGGTAAAAAGGCGATCGGCACAACCGGACGTGGCATTGGCCCTGCCTATGAAGACAAGATCTCTCGCCGAGGTTTAAAAGTAGGCGACATGTTACACCGCGAACGGTTTGCGGCACGCCTGGGTGAAGTACTGGATTATCATAATTTTGTCTTGAAGAATTATTTCAAAACCGACACTGTGGATTTTCAGAAGGTACTTGATGACGGTCTGGAAATGGCCGAGAAGATTCGCCCGATGGTCGCCGACGTGACTGGCCTGTTACATCGTATGCGCACGGATGGAAAACAGATCATGTTCGAAGGTGCGCAGGGCACCTTGCTTGATATTGATCACGGCACCTATCCCTATGTTACCTCGTCGAATCCAACCGCAGGCGGTGCCTGTACCGGCACCGGTGTTGGCCCGCGCGATATTGATTATATATTAGGGATTACCAAAGCCTATACAACTCGCGTGGGTGCGGGTCCGTTTCCAACCGAGCTGTATGATGGTGCGGAGCTGGATGATCCGATTGGCGCTCATCTGGCGAAAGAAGGTCATGAGTTTGGTGCGACCACCGGACGCGCACGCCGTTGTGGTTGGCTGGATGCGGTTTGCCTGCGACGCTCCGCTCAAATCAATTCTTTATCGGGTATCTGCCTGACCAAGATGGATGTGTTAGATGGAATTGAAACCTTGCGCATCGCGGTGGGCTATGAGGTTGATGGTGGTGAAGTCGATACCCCACCGATTGGAGCAGATGCCTACGAGCAATGTGTTCCAAAGTACATCGACATGCCAGGCTGGACAGAAAGTACAGTCGGTGTTCAAAATTATGATGATTTGCCCGCCAATGCCAAAGCCTATATTAAAAAAATTGAAGAAGTAGTGGGTATACCCGTTGATATTATTTCTACCGGTCCTGATCGCGTTGAAACCATTGTATTACGCGATCCCTTTAAATAAGGATTAATGTCCGGGCATTCGTACGGGTATCCTTTTCGCCAGTAAAAAATCCTCAAGCCTGGATGCATAAGGCCGCTATTAAATAGCGTAATTAATGGAAGCATTCCAAAAAGAATAATTATCCGGTTTTAATGGGGCAATCATGCAAAATGTTTTTGTCGGGCGGCAGCCCATTTTCGATGGCAAACTAAATGTTTATGCCTATGAATTGTTGTATCGTGCCGCGGAAAAATCGAGTTCTTCAAAGGGGATGGTCAGCGGAGATGATGCGACTACCACCACAATAATTAACACCTTTGTCGAGATCGGACTGGATAAACTGGTGCGGGGTAAATTGGCTGCCATCAATCTGACTGAAAAATTTTTACTCGAGGAAAACCAGCTGCCGTTTACACCGAAGCAGGTTATTCTGGAAATCCTCGAAGATGTTCCAGTTACCCCGGCCTTGATTGAAGCGGTACAAAAGCTTGTTAATGAAGGATATGTGATTGCGCTGGATGATTATCTGTATAATCCGGCGCATAAGCCGCTATTGGAGTTAGCGTCAATCGTTAAAATCGATCTGCTGGCGCTTGATAAAAAACAACTCCTGGAACATGTAAACGTACTTAAACAATTTAATGTAAAGTTAGTCGCTGAAAAAATTGAAACACCAGAGGAGTTTATTTTCTGTCGTGATTTAGGTTTTGATTATTTTCAGGGGTATTTTTTGAGTCGGCCGCAGATTATCTCGGCGAAAAGTTTACCCACCAATCGATTAACGGTTCTGAATCTTCTTGCCGTTTTACATAACCCGGATTCAGATGCCGATGATCTCTCAGAAGCAATCAATACTGACGTCACTACCAGCTACAAGTTGTTAAAATTAATTAATTCTGCGGCGTTTAATCTCAACCGTAATATCGAATCGATACAACAGGGCGTGCTGTTATTGGGACGCCGGAAACTAATGAGCTGGGCGTCGATGTTGTCGATGAGCTCCTTAAGCGATCGGCCTGCGGAAATTTTACGTACCGCAATGATACGCGCCAAGATGTGTGAATTATTAGCCGAAAAAATTACCGTGACCGATCCAGAAGGCTATTTCACCGTGGGCCTGTTTTCGGCACTGGATTTATTGTTACAACAACCCTTACCCAAATTACTGGAGCCCCTGCCGTTAAGTAAGGATGTTATAGATGCTTTGTTATACCATAAAGGCTTGATGGGCAAGGTGTTGACCTGTGTGTTGGCTTACGAGATATCGGACTGGGAAAATGTACCCCTGGAACCACTGAGCTCCGATGAAATTTTTGTTGCCAATATCGAAGCGGTCACCTGGGCTAATATGATCATGGACACATTGTGAGAGTTAATGTGACCTTCAAAGATGTTTGATGAAGCACGCGCACAATCGTAATGCCGTGGGCCTGTTTTAAGTAATAGAGGATATGACTTTCATACGGGAAACTGAGCAATCCTTTCGCCAGGGCTTCCCGATCGCTACCCAAATCGGGATTATCAGCAAGCAGCTGCCCATGCGATTCCAGCCCATCAATATAAGTATGAGTTTGTATTGGCCCCCACTGTT
>QILH01000318.1 GCA_003233255.1 Gammaproteobacteria bacterium
GAATACCCGGTGTAAAATATTGATTCGATAATAGTTGTAACGCAAGTAATATCGCCAGACCGTACACTGCGGCCCGAAGTGCGACAGAGAATCCTTCCGATACGGTCCAGGGTTTATCTAACAAATCATCTTTCCATGGAGGCGAAATATAAAATATTTTATATTTAAGCATTATGAATAAACCTGAAATAATCAAAAACGAGATAGCGATAACAATTTGCATCAAACTGCGTCGTAGGTTTCTGCCATTATTTTCTAACCGAGTAGTGAATAAATTAACAAAATACGGTTTTTGCAAACGGATATTAATACGCAGCTGTAACCTGTTTTTTGCCCAGCCGGTTGGGATCATTGTGGCCCCGGTAAATACTTCAGGAGAGAAGCGGTCATGGTAATCATCAAAATACGCATATTTAACAGCTTCAGCGATGACTTCTTCTTCAGGATTATTATCAAATTGTTCGAGAGCAGAATTTAATTCTGCTTTGTTGCGCAGTTCTGCGATGGTTATTAGCCAGCGGGCCTTGGTGTTAAGCACGTCCCAGCTTTCAGTTTTGTCAGGATGGTTCGAGAAGTAGAGCAGTACTTCCTGGTAAGCTTTGATGGCTTCATTTTGAACGTATTGCTTAGAACCGAATAAAAAATTGTGTAAGCCCTGTTCGATAAAAGTTGTTTCCTGATATCCTTCATAGAATTGAAGGTGTCGCTCGATTAACCGACTGGTTGACGGACCTGGGTATTTGAGTGCGCTTATATCTGTCAGGCTATTAAATGGATTAAATAGAACCCAATAAAGGACTAAAAATACCAGAATATAGGCTAAGGTGATAATAAATTTTAGTTTCGAATGGGGCATACTGTTTATTAATTTTAAGTTCGTAGCTGAATATATAATGGATAGTAATAGTAAATATGGTATTAGATAAATTATAACGCAATAGTGTAGCTTAATAGAGTTATTTCATCTGAGCAATTCAAATATATTCCGCTAAAATTCTAAGTTAAAGCTTTACGTCTTCTTGCTTTTACGGGAATTTTATTTATCAGTATCGTATCCATTACTTTAGGATAAAGTCGATAAAATTTCTCGACTACTTCAGGATGATGTTCGGCATTAACCTCAAGTATTTTTCTAGTTAGGTTACGTAAGCGCTCTAATGTCAGTAATAGAGGTGCCTGTTACGATAGATAATCATTTATTGAAGATCCTACGATTTTTCTATCATGGTTTTGCTGAGCAATAACTTGGGAAATCGCTGCTCAGGGATGAACGAGCGATTTTTAATCATTTTTTCTGGGCGAGATTTTATCAGCTGCCCGTGTCTGTTTTCATCTCGTTTGACCCACGCACAAGCAGGTTTGTTACCCAGCTGTTTCTGAGCGATGGTGGTAAGTGTATGCTGATTAATTCCATCAGTACAAATGACACGGGTATTATATCCCCGATAATATGAGTCATCCCCGAAAGTGGGTTTAAAATGGCGCTGGCCAAATATCGTAGATCAGGCGTGTGAAAACCGATGGAATAAATTCAATTTCTGAATAAAGCGCACATGGAAAGTCTTGCCGGAAACACGTATCATTCTGTTATCGAGTTACTATGAAAAGATAGTTTAATTATATGTCAAAAATGCACAAAATGACTCAGAAATGGCATAACTATATCACTATGCCTGAACAGGATTGGTCATTATTGGAAATGGCGTTTATGGTTGCTGAACAACTGCAAGTTGATGCAGATTTAATGTTTAGCCGACAGTCACTCGCACAGTTAAAACAAATATTGCTTGAACGAGTAAGCTTTATTAACTCCGTGACGGAGAAAATTCAGGTTATAAACGAATTCGTATTTAATGAACTTGGATTTTCGGCTAATCAGGATGATTATTTTAATCCTGAAAATAGCATGATCGATCATGTCATTGTCAGTCGTAAAGGTATCCCAATTACATTATCGTTAATTTACATGGAAATGCTATCATCAGCAGGGATTGAATGCAGTGGCATTAACTTTCCCGGTCATTTTCTGATAGGTATTAAGGTTTCAGATCACTTTCATATTCATGATGCATTTAGACAGGGACATGTATTAGAAAAAAATGATATAAAGAAAATGTTATTAAACCACCAGATTGGAATTAAAAGCGATGCTGAGCTTGCCTCATATTTACAGCCAGCGAGTAATCGACAAATTATTGTCAGGTTGTTAAGAAATTTGAAAAACTTTTACATTGAACAGCAAGATGCTGAAATGTCATTAGTCGTCATCGAAATGATTCTGGGATTGTTACCTTTTTCAAGTGAAGAAATACGTGATCGAGGTATGGTATATCATTATCTTGAGTATACTGAAGGTGCACTGTTAGATTTAAAATCGTACCTGGAGCTTGAGCCTGAATCGCAAGATCGAGCAATTATTGAAGCATTAATGGAATCGTTGCAGGAGCAATCAACTCCACTGCATTAATGTCAATAGTGATAACGATGGAATAGTTAGAGAACTATGTCACGCGAACTTTTAATATTAAGACACTGCAAGTCTGATTGGGATAGTAATTTTGGCCAGGATGAACAACGCCCGCTTTCTTTGCGTGGTGTAGCTAATGCTGAGAGATTAGGGTTATGGATGAAGAAACAATCCATTATTCCTGAATTAGTTTCTTGTTCTACTGCTTTGCGTGCGAGGCAATCGCTGGATTTGATCAATGAAGAGTTACAATTATCAATCGACAAGATTCAATTCCATAAAGAGTTATATTTGGCCAGTTTAGCAACGCTATTGCACTTCTTAACCGAAGTGGATACAACTTGTCGCTCAGTACTTCTGATTGGACATAATCCCGGTCTGGATTATTTAGTTGATCACATCAGCATTAAGCGGCCACCGCTAACAGATAGCGGAAAATTAATGACAACGGGTTGTTTAGTGCGCTTTAGATGTCCTGAAGAATGGCAGGCATTAAAACAGGCCGGCGATTTATTATCTATTACTCGCCCGGCTGATATAGCCGGGTTTACCTGACTAAAGGAATCACCAATGAATGAGAGACTGGATCAAAATGCATTAAATAAGATATTTACTGAAGCAAGAAGCTATGATGTTTGGCTTGAAAAACAGATTAGTGATCAGGCTATAGATGATATATATAATCTTCTAAAGATGGGGCCGACCAGTGCAAATTCATGTCCAGCACGCTTTATTTTTATAACATCAGAAGCCGCAAAATTAAAACTAAAAGAATGCCTTGCGGAAGGAAATATCGAAAAATCTATGACTGCACCGGCTGTAGCTATTGTTGGAATGGATATGGAATTTTATGAACAGCTACCCAAATTGTTTCCACATACTGATGCCCGAAGTTGGTATGCAGGAAAAGAGGATAAGATATTTGATGCGGCATTTCGAAATAGCTCTTTGCAGGGAGCATACCTTATAATGGCTATTCGAAGTCTGGGTCTGGATGCGGGGCCCATGTCGGGGTTTGATAATGACAAAATGGATGCCATTTTTTTCCCGGCTGGAAAGATTAAATCCAATTTTATCTGTGCCTTTGGGTATGGAGATAAAGACAAATTACATCCTCGCGGCCCCCGATTAGCATTTACAGAAACCTGTGAGATTTTATAGATATTTAAGTAAATCTGATTGGTAACGCTATATATTTACAGGCCTTAAGTTGATGCCAGATAAATGAAACCCGTTGAACGATACAAGCAAAATTTATTAAAAGCAGGATTTAAACCGGATCCAGCGCAACAATTGGCGCTTGAATCGTTAAATATGCTATTTGAGAAAATTTCGGCAACCGAAAATTCCAGGCTGGGATTGTTACGTCGTTTCTTTCACAAGCCTGCCCCAATTCCCGGCATCTATCTGGTTGGGACGGTTGGGCGTGGTAAGACCTACTTAATGGATTTGTTTTATGAATGTCTAACAGGTCTCAGTAAAAAACGTGTCCACTACCATCGTTTTATGCTTGATATTCATGAACGCTTAAGAGTATTACCCCGATCCCCCGATCCACTCGTGATTATTGGAAAACAAATAGCAATGACGGCAAGAGTGTTATGCCTGGATGAATTTCATGTTACGGATGTAGCCGATGCGATGTTATTATCGGGCCTGTTAAAAACTTTATTTCGCAATGGCGTCATTTTAGTTGCCACATCGAATACTAAAATCGAAGATCTATATTTAAATGGTTTGCAGCGCGAACGGTTTATGCAGGCCATAGATTTATTAAATGATCATACTGTGCAAATTAATCTAAAGGCAGGGATTGATTACCGCTTACAACATCTTGAAAAGGGCAAAACGTTTCTTGTAGATGAAGATCGTAGCCAAACGGAATGGATGCAGGGAAAGCTGGCTGAGTTAGCACCGGGAAAGATAGAACATGGGCAAACAATTTTGATTCATAATCGCAGTATACAAACTGTTGCTCTTTCTGATGATGTTGTCTGGTTTAATTTTGATGAATTATGTGACACGCCGCGCGCGGCTAAAGATTACCTCGAGATTGCCATGCTATTTCATACCGTACTGATTAGTAATATTCCCAGATTGGTTGCGGCCAAAGACAGTGCGGCAAAACGATTTATGCACCTAATTGATGCTTTTTATGATCATCGTGTAAAGTTAATCGTAACCTCTGAGATGAAGGTCGAGCAGTTGTACCACGGAGTTTTATTGACCCAGATATTTGAACGGACAGTAAGTCGTTTAATTGAAATGGCAAGCCATGATTACATGGCTATGCCACATCGCCCTTAATCAATATTATTTAACGTCAAAGCCGTAAATTAACATTTTTGACATAAGCTTTGGCGCATCCTGATAAGGAACCGTACCGTTTTCGCGAATTATTTTACGGCCCTCCTTCGACATGGCGAAGGAAACAAATTCTTTTACTTTTGGTGATGGCGTGGGAGTCGTGACCAGATACAATGGACGGTATAATAGATATTTACCCAGCTTTACGTTTTCATATGTTGGTGATTTGTTATCGATACTAATGATCTTAATGTCGCGTTTGCGTGCCGAACTCACACCGGTTATGCCAATACCATACCGATCCTTTTCAATTGACTTTTCAAGTGGCCCGGATGACCGCATCATGTATTTTGATCGGGTGACAAAATCAAGGTTCGAGTCCTGAAAAAGGTATTGGCGGATGGCATAACCCACTCCGGAAACTTTTCCACGTCGTATATAAAGGTTGATCCTGGCATTCTGGCCGCCAACCTGTTTCCAGTTCGTAATTTTACCCAGGTAGATGTCACGTATTTGCTTTTTGGACAAATTTTTAATTTTGTTCTGCTTATTGATGATGATGACCAATGCATCCCAGGCAACCGGGTGTAAAGCCGCATATAATTCTGAGCGTTCCTGGCCGGGAAGGCTCATTCGGCAACTGCCGCCCATGTCCATTTTCATTTTTACGGTGTCACGAATGCCTCGAGTTGCTCCACCACCTTCTAACTTAACGTGCACACCGGTTTTTTCTTCATAGGCCTTGGCGAGCTCAGCCATGAAGGCCTTTTTCGTAATACCACACCCTGCCCAGGTAATCAGATTATCGTTTGATTTGGCTAAAGCGGTGCCTTGTAGGCTGATCAAACCCATACTGAGTAATAGTGCGATGACGATACGAGACGGGAAATAAGACATGATAGACACCTGCTTGAGATTAAAAAGTATACAATTTAACAATTGTACACAATCAGGGCTTATTCCGTACTAAAAATATGAATATATCTTGTGCGCTAGATCACAAATAATAGAATATTAGAAAATGCTAATATAGAGTGGGTTAATGTCGAAGTGAGGTTGCTCTCGTCATTACCTTAATTAAGCAACGACCTGACGAGGATAAAGCTGGCTTTCAACCTTGGTAAATAAATCCCCGCGGATAATGGGTTTGCCGAGGAAGTCATTAGCCCCTAACTTGGTGAGCCAGAATTGCTCGGAGGGTTGTTCGGTTGCGCTAATAATGATGATAGGAATGGAATGCGTTGCGGAGTCTTTACGGATTTTTCGAGTTGCCTGAAAACCATTCAAACCAGGCATAATGACGTCCATCAGGATTAAGTCGGGTTGGTGGGCCTTGGCTAACTCAATGGCAGTCATACCATCATAGGCTTCCATGACGTAGTAACCATCTTGTTCCAGTACCCCACGCAAGCCGTGTACCACCGTTCTAGAATCATCAACGACTAAAACCTTAATGACACGATCTTTGGGCATTCTCTGTTTAACACGTCGCTCATTGTTGACAGTGCGTCGGCTAAATAAACTTCGGAATGATTTTCGTTCCATTATGGGCAGCTCCACCTAAAATTATTGAATATAGTGTCAATGTTAGCGAGTTTAGTCTGGCTTTAACAATGCAAACCAGAAAACGCCGCTCTTGTATAATCCATATGAAATCAGCAGGTTAATTTATATTCCTGGTAAGTAGTATAAACAATAAATACTAAGATATTGATCTATAACTGTGAATAATTGTAAAACTATGTAAAATTTATGGTTAATCTGAGACATGATCCACAGTTCAGGTGCTCGTTTAAACCGCCGTACTCCCGTCCATAGTCGGTATACTCAAGACAGATTTAAGGAATGTGGAGGGCGATCTATGTTTGTAACGATTGTTCATGTCTCAGTTAGTCGTCAGTACGCTGCCGCCTTCATCGAAGCGACGCAAAAAAATCACCAGGCTTCTATAGCTGAAGCGGGTAACCGACGTTTTGATGTATTGCAATTATCCGCTGATGCAACCCAGTTCGTATTATATGAAGCCTACACCGACGAAGCTGCGGCAATGGCGCACAAACAAACCGAACATTACCTCAGCTGGCGCGAAACCGTTGCAGACTGGATGGAAATTCCACGCCAGGGAATCCGGTACACCGGCTTATTTCCAAATTGAATTCATTCGATCAATTTAGTATTACAAGATTACCTCGCATCGAGTTTGGTCGGGGCAAGTTTGCTGACGTTGCACATTTAGCTCGGAACTATGGACACAAGGTTTTAGTCGTTACTGGCGCAAATTCATTTCAGTCAAGCTCCCACTGGTCGAATTTACTTACCCAACTGGAACAATTAAATATGCAGCCACTGTTTTGTCAAATTAGTGGCGAGCCTTCGCCGGTATTAATTGATGAGCAGGTGGCTGAATTTAAATCGCAGTCTATTGATGTTGTACTGGGAATCGGTGGTGGCAGTGTGCTTGATGGTGCAAAGGCTATTGCCGGGTTATTAAAGTTAAACGCGGATCACAGTGTCATGGATTTTTTAGAGGGCGTTGGCGCTGAACTGGATTACACGGGCCCCGCGGTACCCTT
>QILH01000229.1 GCA_003233255.1 Gammaproteobacteria bacterium
TCGACCTGCTTCACCGGCCATCGCCGCCTGAATCGCCGCGTTTAACGCCAGGATGTTGGTTTGTTCCGCAATGTCATTAATCAATTCAACGATATCGCCAATTTCCTGTGAGGATTCACCAAGACGTTTAATCCGTTTTGAGGTTTCCTGAATTTGTTCACGAATACTGTCCATACCATGAATCGTACGTTGCACCGCTTCGTTACCGCGCACCGCGATATCAACCGATTTGTTTGCTTCTTCGGCCAGCTCACCCGCGTGGCTGGAGACCGCCTCAATGGACACCGCCATTTCGTTAATCGCCGAAGAGGCACCAGTAATTTGTTGCGCCTGGTGATCGGAGGCCTCGGCAAGATGCATCGCCGTTGCCTGCGACTGCTGCGCCGCCGATGATACCTGTTGGGTAGTTTCGTTAATCGCCTGTACCAGGTTACGCAACGCGTCGATCGCGTAGTTGATCGAGTCCGCGATCGCGCCGGTAATATCCTCGGTCACTGTGGCCTGTACGGTCAAGTCACCGTCCGCGAGGTCACCCATTTCATCAAGCAAGCGTAAAATAGCTTCCTGATTTCGTTTGTTCGTTTCTTCAGTACTACGGCGTTGCGACTCGGTAAACATCAAGGTGTTTTTCGAATCGCGCATATAGAGGAAACCAAGCAAGATAACGAAGGCAAGGGAAATCCCTCCGAGTACATACGATGCAATCGGTTCGTAACGTGAAGCAATAACATCGGCATATGCATTACCGGCCTCTTCAATAAGTTTTTTCACATTTGAAGAGTTTGCCAGTACATCTTCCGCCGCACCCGACACCTGAAACATCTCAGGCGATCTATCGAGAATAGCGCCAACCTGACTTCGTATCTGATTAAATTGTTTTTGTACCAGATTTAGTTTGGCACGTTCAGACGGAGTTCGAATTTTCTGAATACGCCGTGCAGGGTTGCCGCGTAACATATCGTGAATAACCTGCCCAAATAAAGCCGCGTCCCGACCAAACCGATCGGCCGCTGTAACCGCACCTTCACCACCCTCTAACACGCGTGATACGTTACTGGATATACGTTGGGTCAACATCAACTGTCGAGTTGCAATATAAACCTGATCGGCCGGCGCACCCTGTTCGGTCATGGTCGCCACCACCTCATCGGACAGCGCGAGCAGTGTCGGAATTTGTTCATTAATCCCATTAATGTAGGAACGCATCGAGGTCACCACCTCACGTCTTTGTAGAATCGTATTAATATTCTTGCCGTAACTTTCCCATTCCAGGTTCAGTTTTTTTACTGCCGGGAGGGTCCCGGTGGTCACCATCTGATTACTCAGAATCTTGTCGAACGCCGTATAGGATTCCTGCAGAGCGCTAAAGGCTTCCAATCGTCCGCGTGATGCCTCGGAAGCCAGTTTCGCAATTTCCTGTGACAGCACTTTCTGCTCACCCAGTTGTGTAATGTAAACCTGATCCGCTTCAGCCAGTTGCCCGCTGCGCACAAAGAAAATTCCCATCGCCACCAGCGAGAGTACTAAAAGGGCAATAACTATAAGCATGATGCCCCCTGCTGAGAAGGCCTTTCCGTCAGTCGTTGTTGCTCTCATTGTAAACTCCTAAACCTGTTCTTAAATAAAATCGTCGATTTTTAATATTATTAACCAAGTAATCCTGGCCGACTTACTACACCAGTTTTTACACTCGTACCGCTACTTCCATAAATTTTCGATGCTCAATCAGCTTTTCCATATTAAAAACAGCCCACTGAGTATTCCCCTGTTTATAGCCACCGACAACATAGCCATGGTATGCATCCGGCAAGCTCGAAAGACCACCAACACGTTCTTCATCAAAAAAGTGTCGCAGTCCCATCGCTTCATCAACTAATAAACCGACCGATATATTCTCGTGTTCTACCAGCAACACGCGACTGCGCTTATTGATTTCGGTAGCAATGCCTTCTATAAACCCACGTAAATCTAAAATTGGTAACAATAAACCTCGATTATTCGATACCCCTTTTACCCATCGCTTTGCATGCGGTAATCGAGTTAACTGTGGGTAAACTAAAATTTCGCCTACTTCGCCAAGTGATGAAACCAGTAATAGCTCTCCCACTCGAAAACCAATTCCCGACCAGGTACGACGAACCTCTACCTGTTGCGGCAAACCAATCGCTCGGCTCCGACTACGTGCCTCGATATCTTTAATCAGCACATAGGGCGTTGTACTTTCTGCTGCCGTCATCAGCTGGCTTATATAACCGCGGTGATCTTGGCCAGTAAATCCACACTACTCACCGGTTTGGTGATGTAGTCCTTTGCACCCTGACGCAAACCCCAGACACGGTCGGTTTCCTGATCTTTAGTGGTCACAATAATGATAGGGATATGCTGCGTAGCAGGATCCTTGGTCAACGCACGTGTCGCCTGAAAACCATTCATACCCGGCATCACGACATCCATCAGGATCACATCCGGCTTAAGAGCGTGTGCCTGTTTTATACCGTCTTCTGCGTTATCAGCAGAACTGACAGAGTGACCGCCTTGTTCGAGTATCCCTTTGAGGACATGCACCTCAGTCGGTGAATCATCGACAATCAACACATTTGCCATGTTTGTAGCTCCTTAACTAAAAATTTCGTTGTTCGGTTGTTATGACCTGGCGACATGCTTCTTAATCGCACCAAGTAATTCTTCTTTGGTAAAAGGCTTGGTAAGATATTGTTCTGATCCTACAATCCGGCCCCGAGCTCGATCGAATAAACCGTCTTTACTCGATAACATAATGACCGGAGTTCGCTTAAAAACCTTATTATTCTTTATCAATGCCGTAGTTTGGTAACCATCCAGGCGCGGCATCATAATATCAACAAAGATTATATTCGGCCGGTGATCAGCGATCTTTGCCAATGCCTCGAAGCCATCTGTTGCGGTTATTACCTCACAGCCAACTTTTTTAAGTAAAGTCTCGGCCGTCCGCCGGATGGTCTTGGAATCGTCGATGACCATCACTTTGAGGCCTTGAAATTCATCATCCATAGCCTTCTCTGCTAACACTCTCGGTTATCCTTTTTACGTGAATCGTAACGTAGGTTGTTTTATTATTACCAAAATCGGACACCCACGGCCCACAACCTGCTCAAGATTGTTCTACTCCACAATATTTAACATAGATTTGAAGAACAATCTATAAGTATCCATATTATATAGGATATTTTGTATTGAGAGCCTGTCAAGTAAGGTTAATAAATTAGATTATTCTGGATATATTTTGCTCACCCTGATGTTATCGCACCACGTGTACCCGTCATGCCGTATTCTAATATTAGTCAAGCACCGCAAAAAGACACCTACTTTCTGCAGCGTGATTAGCACACTCCCTGAAAACTATACTCTGCAAGACTTCCGCCTGAAGAATATCGCCATCCGGCAGGAAATCATTAGCCAGAGGGAGACGATTGCTGTGTACATATCGGCTTAAGTGTAGCGAAACTTGAAGAAAACACACAATTTATACTGTTATGAGGTGTGTAAAATGATCAGGATGAGGACAATGAGTTAGTACTCACTTACTTTTACCCCTGTTTAATCCAACTAAACAATAACTTATCCTCGATAGCAGGGAAAACAATCAATAACTCATATTTAACCTCTGATTCCATTGAAACAGGGCAATATAATCGAAATCAGGCATTTCATCGTCTCGTCCACAGACCTTGAGCAAGATTTACCGTCGATAAATCAACAATTAGCCATCCCAACCGGTTTTCGCGTCTGACATCCGTGTCCGTCTTGCTTTGCTCGCCACAGCGCGCGAGTATGCACATTATGCCCAAGTATAGAATCAGGTATTCAAAGCCGTTATGAAACTAGCCGTCATCATGGATCCAATCGCATCCATTAATTATAAAAAAGATTCGACCCTGGCAATGTTGCTTGAAGCACAACAACGTGACTATCAACTTTATTATATGCTCGCTACCGATCTTTACTTATCCGGTTCTCAGCCACGCGCACGTGTACAGCCATTGCAGGTTCAGCCTGATTCTCAAGAATGGTTTGAGTTAGAGACACCGCAGGATATAGCCGTTGACGAGCTGGATGTGATCATCATGCGAAAAGATCCTCCCTTTAACATGAATTACATCTACGCGACCTATTTATTAGAGGCCGCCGAACAAGCCGGTGTACTGGTCGTAAATAAGGCTCGATCATTAAGGGATGCAAACGAAAAACTATTCGCCCTGCAATTTCCTCAATGCACACCTGAGTGTCTGGTTGCCAGCTCCGCTGATACACTTAAACATTTTATCCGCGAACAAACGGATGTGATTCTGAAGCCGCTTGATGGCATGGGTGGAAAATCAATCTTTCGAGTTAAACATGACGATCCCAATGTTAACGTCATTATCGAAACTCTGACCGAACAGGGGCAACAACCGATCATGGCTCAGCGTTTCATCCCTGAAATCATAAAGGGTGATAAACGAATATTATTAATCGATGGTGAACCTGTGCCTTATGCGCTGGCACGTATCCCCGGTAAAGGCGAAACACGCGCTAACCTGGCCGTAGGAGGAAAGGCACAGGGCCAGGCGCTGAGTGACCGTGACAGGTGGATCTGTCAACAGCTAGGCCCCCGCTTAAAAGAAATGGGACTGCTGTTTGTCGGTATTGATGTGATTGGTGATTACCTAACCGAAGTCAACGTCACCAGTCCAACCTGCATACGCGAACTGGACACGCAATTCGATTTAAATATAAGCGCGTTACTAATGGACAAGATCGAAGAAAAAATTAAGGTTTAATGTGTTAAATAAAAAAGTTAATTATATAGGTTTACTTTTCACCTGTAGCCTGTTTCTGATCGGCTGCAAACAAAAACCGACCGAATTTAATGATAACGTGCTGGCCTTCGGTACCTTCATTGACGTTAGCCTGATTAATCTAACGACAGAACAATCCGAACGAGTAATGGAAAAAATCCGTGCAGATTTTAAATATTTCCACTATGCATTTCACCCGTTCAAAGCAGGGCCGATGGGTCGAGTCAATTCTCTGCTCGCCGCCACAGGTGAGTTTACCGCGAACCCGTCACTTATTCCGCTAATAGAAAAATCCAAATTATATAATCGTCAGAGTCAGGGATTGTTTAATCCTGCAATTGGCAAACTGATTAAACTCTGGGGTTATCATGAAGAACTTACCCCGCAAGGCCCCGCCCCCGATGATCAGGCAATTAAGCGGCTACTCAAACAAAATCCATCAATGCAATCTATTACCATGCGAGGCGTACGTTTAAACAATACCAATTCTGCCGTACAACTGGATTTTGGTGGCATTGCGAAAGGTTATGCACTGGATGTCGTTATGCAGCATCTAAAAGAAATGGGCGTGCATAACGCCAGTATCAACACGGGCGGAGATCTGAAAGTAATTGGTCAGGGTGCAAATGGATCGTGGAACATTGGTATCAAAGATCCAGCCGGGGGGGTACTTGCAAGTTTAGTGGCGTATGATGGAGAAGCCGTGTTTACCTCCGGTGATTATGAACGGTTTTTTATCGACGCCGGAAAACGATATCACCATATCCTGGATCCGCGCACTGGTTATCCGGCCCAGAACTCTCAAAGCGTCACCGTTGTCCATCATAATGCGACCCTGGCCGATGCCGCCGCCACTGCGCTGTTTATCGCGGGTCCTAAATCATGGCTGGCAATCGCAAAAAGCATGAATATTCAACAGGCCATGCTGGTTGATCGAAAGGGAAAAATACATATCACCCAGGCATTACATGATCGTATTCAATTCAGAAAACCTGATCTCGATATTTCAATTGTATCCATCCCTTAAAACGTCTCAGCTTCACATTTTACATCTATTTTAACCCGCGCTGGAATCTATAGCGCTATAATCTATCTTAACCACTGGTAAGCTTAACAAGTCTTTGCCGACGAATTTAATACGAGTAAACTATGCCTGATATGGAGCAGCTGGCCAACGACATTTATAACCGCCATCAATTCGACCGCCTTGGTCTGATGGTATTTATTGCGCTCGCGTTTCATGCCATCATTATTCTGGGCGTTAGTTTTGATATCGAAGATTTGCTTCCACAGGACAATATACCCACGATGGAGATCACTCTGGTTCATTCGTCCTCAAAAGATGCACCCGAAGAGGCTGATTATCTCGCCCAGGCCAATCAAAAAGGCGGGGGTAATACTAAAGAACGCGTGCGACCCAGCAGCCCCTTTTCAAATACACGACCCACTCCGGAAAACGGTCTGGCCCCCGACAGTCAGCAAGATGTCTCGCCTCCGCCATTAATAAAAGCACAACAACAAAAAGAACTAATGACCGCGGAGCAGTCACCTTTTGCAACAGAGAGTAAAGATTTTAAACGCGATATTCCCACTGAAACAAACAGCAAGAAGGCCGCGCAGCTATTCGAACGTAGCCGCGAATTCGCACGACTTCGAGCGGAGATACAACAACTCAAACGTGTCTTCCAGAAAACACCTCATCACACCTATGTGACGGGGATCAATGCGAAGCAAAACCGCTTTGCAAGCTATAAGGATTCCTGGCGCGCTAAAATCGAAAATATTGGTAAGCTAAATTACCCCGAAGCCGCCGTGCGTGACAATATCAATGGTAATCTATTACTAGATGTAGCCATAAATCCAGATGGTACCGTTTTACAGATCAAAGTCCTCCGTTCATCCGGCAAACCTGTGCTCGACGAAGCCGCAAAAAAAATCGTCCGAATGGCCGCCCCTTTTTCCCCACTAACAAAAGAAATCCTTAGAGATACCGACGTACTTCATATTTCTCTGGTTTGGAAATTTCAGGTGAAAGGTTTAACTACCTCACTCGAATAATTGGAAATAAATGTGATTTTTTTTCAGCCTAATTTTAAAACGATACTTGTCGATACTGAATTTGTTGCCGATACTCAACACTATGGATGAATCATCCTCACTCAACGATCAGTTCCTGATTGCCATGCCGGCACTGGATGACCCGAACTTTTCAAAAACGGTCACCTATCTATGCGACCACAATGAAGAAGGGGCCATGGGTTTAGTCATTAATCGGCCGCTGGATCTGGATATTCATGAACTATTCTCACATCTACAAATCGACAATATCCAGCAGGACACCAGTTACATTCCGGTTTACCAGGGCGGCCCGGTGCAAACTGAACGCGGCTTTGTGTTGCATCGAGGTATCGGCGACTGGGAGGCCAGCATGGTCGTTAACGAGGACATCGCCATCACCATGTCACAGGACATCATTGCCGCCATTGCAGAAGGCAAGGGCCCTGCGGACTTTT
>QILH01000106.1 GCA_003233255.1 Gammaproteobacteria bacterium
TCACGGTAGTCATTATTCCAGAGATCAAACATATCTTTCCCATATGGATCCGGGAAGATATCCGCCTCATTCGCTTCAAGTCCCTGGATAATATTTTCCGCGGTTACTTTAGGGGATGTCTTCTCGGCTTCAAATTTTTCCGCCATATCCGTATCAATAGGCCCGGGATTAACCGTATGTACAGAAATATTTTTAGGCGCAAGTTCTATGCGAATACCCTGGCTCAATGAGAACAAAGCCGATTTAGAGGCACAGTATCCACCCAGAATTGGGAAGTTTACGAACGCACCAATCGTAACCATGTTGACAATCGAGCTGGATTCTTTTTTTGCTAATAGAGGTACAAATTCACGGATCATATTCAATGTGCCATAATAATTTGTATTCATATCCGCTTCTAATAGATCAATCGGGCCATCTAATAAACTGGTAAAGGCCGCAATGCCCGCATTATTGAAAAGAATATCAATATCACTTGCCTCTTTAGCCGCTTCCTTTATTTGAGTTTGGTTGGTAATGTCCAGAGTCAGAGGGATAATTCGATCATCACCGAAATCAGGTAGCTTGGCCGTATTACGCGCTGTCGCATATACTTTTTTAACACCCCTGCTTAACAGAGCCGTGATGATCTCTTTACCGATACCTCGATTGGCGCCGGTCACAAGTACTACTTTATTTTCAAAATTCATATACTGCTCCTTTCGATGTTGTTAATAGTTATAAACGTTCGTTCAAAACTAAGCTAAAAAAAAGAAAAATTAAGAACTTAAGATTAATTCAACATTATTGATAACCACATTAAACTGTTTTTTAGTCGGATTAGTACGCGTTAACACTCTAACACCGACTAAAAGACCTAATAATAATTCACTGGTATCCGTCGCGTTGATATTTGAACTAATCTCTCCAGTTGTTTGTCCTTTTTTAATTAAGTCCTTAAAAAATTTTCGCATAATATCCTGTCCCTTCGAAACAAGGGCGCTCATTTCTTTATCATGGGGTGCCATTTCCAGGGTCGTATTAACGATGAAACATCCATGCACGTCGTTTCCCGCTAATATCGTATCTCGTATATGTTCGAAGAAACGGATGATCCCCTGTTTGCTTGACTCCAGTTGTTGGTACCTTTTTAAATGGATCACCGAGATTTTATTGTAATAATCCAGTGCGGATAAAAATAACGTTCGCTTATTGCCAAAGGTGCTATAGATGCTGCCAGAGTTTATACCCATGCGCTTTGTTAAGTCCCGCATTGATGTCGCGTTATAGCCATATTCCCAGAAAACGTGTAGTGCTTTTTCCAGTGTTGCTTCGATATTAAACTGAGTTTCCCATGGCATGCATCGAATATAGCATGTTATGAACGATCGTTCAAAACAATTTTGAATGACATGATTGCAGAGAACTCAGACTAAGTTACTGCTTATAAAGATTTATATGTGGATCGTGACTGGAGTTTAATAAATGACTTTTCACGAAATAGCCATCAAGGAAGCTGAGGTCGGAGTAAAAACTCCTAAATAAACAGGATGAGGAAAATGAGGTTTATACTAATCCCAATTCGATTGGCTTGAATAGAATTTATTTAACTTTCATGCCCGGTTGTGCACCGTCATCCGGCGACAGGATCCATAAATCTTTACCACCCGGTCCGGCGGCTAACACCATGTCCTCGGATACACCAAAACGCATTTTACGGGGTTTGAGGTTGGCGACCATTACGGTGAGTTTGCCTTCGAGGTCTTCGGGTTGATGTGCGCTTTTTATTTCGGCAAATACATTTTTAGTTTGCCCACCAAGATCGAAAGTCAGTTGCAGGAGTTTGTCTGCGCCTTCGACGTGTTCGGCTTTGACGATGCGTAAATCGATTTTAGCGAAGTCATCATACAAAATCTGCTCGGTGCAGGTGGTCGACAACTTACCGGCGTATTTCTTTTTAATGAATTTAGTATAGCGGCTGGTGATGTTCACTACCTTGCCAACTAAATAAGCTGTGAGCGATAGATTGATTTAAGGTGATCCTCGGCCCAAATGGAAAACCAAAACGTCTAAATTGAATCATTAAATAATTTTCGCATTTGCCTTGAGGAAAAAATATTTTATCAGTTGGTAAAAGCGGCTGACATGAATGGGTTTTTCGCTCCGAAAACGATGAACCATATAAAACGGCCATTGCCATCCCTGATAGTTCGGTATTACCCTGACTAATTCGCCATTAGCAAAATATGTTTGCAGGACAAATTCAGGTAATAATCCCACCCCCATTCCCTGTAAAACCATTTCCATAGCGCTATGCAACGTATTAGTTTTAGCAAAATACGTTACCGTAACGGGGACTTTTTCTGCAAGGGCATCGTTCCTGTAGATCACGACAGGACTGGTTTGCCACGGCGCGGCGATCATTCGGTGATGTTGTAAATCATCCGGTTTATTTGCCTGCCCCTGCTTTTGAACATAACCTGGAGTTGCACAAAATATTTCACTCATGGTGCCGAGAGGGAGCGCGTAATAATTGCTATCTTTTAACTCACCACCGTATATGGCGACGTCCAGATTATCCTGGATAAGATCTCTTGTTTCATCCGTTACCAGAATTTTCGGTTCAAGTAGTGGAAATTCGATACACAATTGATGCAGGGCCGGGATGATGATTTCTCGTTCACATGAATGCGGGATAGTGATCGAAAACAGACCAGTGGGTACCTGTTTAACGTGGTTTAGTTCCTCAACAGCAAGATCGACCTGGTCACGTAATAACTCACATCGAGTAAGCAAGCGTTTGCCGACCGCAGTCAGTGACATTCCACGTGTGTTTCGGGACAACAATTGTTGGCCGAGATGTTGTTCAAGACGCGTAATTTGCTGGCTTATTGCTGATTTACTCATTCCCAATTGTTTAGCAGCCAGAGTGAACGATTGTCGGTTGGCCACTTCTGCAAAGCTGAGCAGGGATGGTAGAAGCTTTATATTGTTCATAAAATTAAACAATGAGTTTATATGATTACCGTTGTTCCATTATTTGTTCCCGGTTAGGCTTTGTCAACCTTCATAGGGCACCGATCTGAAGCTGGTTAGAATCTTATCCTGATACGTGATGGTGTTATGTATGGGCAGCCAGATTCATCTGGTCAGTTAATCTTATTTATGAGGAATAATATATGAATTTAAGGACTGCAAAAGTAGTACGTTTTCACGAAACTGGGGACGCGTCGGTATTGAAAATTGAAGATCTGCCTGTGAGTGAACCTGCAGTGAATGAATTGCGCATCAAGGTCGAAGCCATTGGCATCAATCGAGCGGAAGTCATGTTTAGAAATGGTGCCTATCTGGAAATGCCCGAGTTTCCTTCACGACTGGGTTATGAAGCCGCCGGGATTGTTGATGCGGTAGGTGAGCAGGTTACAGATTATAAACCGGGTGACCGAGTAAGCACGATTCCTTCTTTTTCAATGGGGCAATATGGTGTTTATGCGGAATATGCGGTTGTGCCAGTTCATGCAGTTACCTTTTGCCCTCAGTCATTGACGGTGCAGCAGAGTGCGGCAATCTGGATGCAATATATGACGGCCTACGGTGCCTTGCTTGTGGTTGGGCAACTCAAACGAGGTCAACACGTCATTATTACTGCGGCGAGCAGTAGTGTTGGTGTGGCCGCTATTCAGATTGCAAAGAGTGTGGGTGCGGCCGTTATCGCAACGACTCGAGGAAACAATAAAAAACAGTTTTTACTCGATCAGGGTGCAGATCAGGTTATAACGACGGATTCAGAAGATTTAGTTGCTCGAACGATGGACATTACTCATGAGGCCGGAGTTGAGCTTGTATTTGATCCCGTCGGCGGCCCGATACTGAACCAGCTTGCAGAAGCCTCGGCCAAAGGTGGGCGAATTATAGAGTATGGTGCTCTGGACGCTGAGCCGACCCCTTATCCATTGTTTATTGCTTTAGCGAAAGGATTAACCATTCACGGATATACACTTTTTGAAATAACGCAGGACAAAATCAAACTTGAGGATGCAAAAGAGTTTTTGTTGCCATTGTTTGAAGCCGGGAAACTGATTCCTGTGATCGATAAGGAGTTTACGTTTAATCAGATTCAGGATTCGCATCGATATATGGAATCAAATCAGCAAACAGGAAAAATAATCGTTACAGTATGATTTTCTCAAATTTTAGTGGTATCTTTTGGTTATGGGCTGACCCTAATTAGGATTATTTAACTTTCATGCCTGGCTGGGCACCGTCGTCGGGCGACAGGATCCATAAATCTTTTCCACCCGGCCCGGCAGCTAACACCATGCCCTCGGAAATTCCGAAGCGCATCTTACGGGGTTTGAGGTTGGCGACCATCACGGTGAGTTTACCTTCGAGATCTTCGGGTTGATAGGCGCTTTTGATTCCGGCGAAGACATTTTTGGTTTGGTCGCCAAGATCTAAAGTAAGTTGCAGGAGTTTGTCGGCACCTTCGACGTGCTCGGCCTTTATAATTTTAACAATGCGCAAATCGATCTTGGCGAAGTCATCGAATTCTATTTCGTCGGCGATTTTTTCAGAATTGGAATCGTGTCCCGGTTTTTCGGTTGTCACGGATTTTTCCTCTTTTTCAGCGTTGGCACTCAGGTGTTCGGTGGAGGCCGCCACCATGGCATCGACCTTGTCTTTTTCAATGCGCGTCATTAACGGTTTAAATTTGTTGATGGTGTGATCGAGTAACGGCGCATTGATGCTTTGCCAATGCATCGCGTCGATATTTAAAAACGCCTCGGACTGTTCGGTTAGAGTTGGGATCACCGGCTTTAAGTAACACACCAAAACACGAAACAGGTTAAGGCCAACGCTGCACACATCCTGCACCAGCTGTTCGTTGCCTTCTTCTTTAACGATCACCCAGGGTTTTTGTGCATCGATGTATTGATTGGCCTGATCGGCCAGTGCCATGATCTGGCGAATGGCGGTCGAGAATTCGCGTTGTTCGTATAGTTCGGCGATACTCGAACCCGCTTTAACAAAATCGTCATACAAGGCCTGCTCGGTGCAGGTGGTGGATAATTTACCGGCGTATTTCTTTTTAATAAACCCAGCACAGCGGCTGGCTATGTTCACCACCTTGCCGACTAAATCAGAATTTACTCTGGCCGCAAAATCTTCTAAATTAAGATCCAGATCCTCTACACAGTTGCTGAGCTTGGCCGCGTAGTAATAACGCAAATACTCCGGATTAAGTTGTTCCAGATACGTCCGCGCCTTAATAAAGGTACCGCGTGACTTGGACATCTTGGTACCATTGACGGTGAGATAACCGTGCACGTTTACCGCAGTCGGCTTACGAAACTGCGCGGCCTCTAACATCGCTGGCCAGAACAGGGTGTGGTGATTAACAATGTCCTTGCCAATGAAGTGATAAACTTCATAGTCACTGCCTTCGTTCCAGTAGGCATCAAAATCCAGATCATCGCGTTTTGCGCACAGGTTTTTAAAGCTGGCCATGTAGCCAATCGGCGCATCAAACCAGACGTAAAAATATTTTTTCGGGGCACAGGGGATCTCAAAACCAAAATAGGGGGCATCGCGGCTGATGTCCCAGTCTTTCAATCCGTCCTTAAACCACTCGGTGACTTTTTTGGCGATGCCACTTTGCAAGGCACCGCTTTGCGTCCATTTTTCCAGCATGGGCTGGGCTTTGGAGAGCTTAAAGAAATAATGCTCCGATGGTTTGAGCACCGGTTTCTCACCGGAGATTACCGAGTAGGGATTTTTTAATTCGGTGGCATCGTAGGTCGCGCCACAGACCTCACAGTTATCACCATATTGATCCGGTGCTTTACATTTCGGACAATCGCCTTTGATAAACCGGTCCGGCAGAAACATGTCTTCTTTTTCATCAAAGAATTGTTCGACCTCTTTTCTATCGATGTAACCATTATCGAGATTACGCTTATAGATTAATTCAGCCAGCTCGCGATTTTCATCTGAGTGGGTCGAATAGAAATTATTGAAGTCGATATTAAACTCGGCAAAATCGGCGCGGTGCTCTTTATCGGTATTGGCGATTAATTGCTCAGGCGTGATGCCGAGTTTGCGCGCATTCAACATAATCGGCGTGCCGTGCGCATCATCGGCACAGACGTAGGTGCATAGATGACCTTGCATTTTCATGAATCGCACCCATATATCGGTCTGGATGTATTCCACCAGATGGCCCAGATGAATCGAGCCATTGGCGTAGGGCAGGGCGCTGGTAACGAGAATATGTCGTTGTTTCTTAGGCATAAATTCCTAGAATTGGCTGTCTGAAAAACCGCGTACACTAGCAGGAATGCCCATTTTAAGCCAGCCAAACGCTGATCTTTGGCCGATTTCAGAGTATATTAGAAAAATCTTAAAGAATTGTGTAGAATCGCGTTCCCGAGGAAAATACTCGGGTATTAAACCCTAAATATTTACAGGATATTCCTTATGTCAGCACTCACAAAAGAAATGGTCGAAGAGAAGCTCAAGACCTACATCGACCCGTACCTGGACGCGGATCTGGTTAGCACCAAAAGCATCAAAGACATCAATATTGATGGCGGCAAGGTCGCGATCGATGTGCAATTGGGTTTCCCCGCAAATGGTTACAAAGCTGAGCTAACCAGCAAGATTCAAGAGACCCTCGCGGGTGTAGAGGGTGCCGACGAAGTGAGTGTTAACATCAGCCACAAGATCGACTCGCATACCGCGCAAAAGGGTGTGAAAAGTATCCCCGGTGTGAAAAACATTATCGCCATTGCGTCCGGTAAGGGCGGTGTGGGCAAGTCCACTACTGCGGTGAATCTGGCGCTGGCCTTATCAAAAGAAGGCGCGACGGTCGGCATCCTCGATGCGGACATCTATGGTCCAAGTCAACCTCGCATGCTCGGAATAAACCAGCAACCGGATTCAAGCGATGGCAAGACCCTGGAGCCTCTAAACAGCTACCATTTGCAGGCGATGTCGATTGGTTTCTTAATCGACGAAGAAACCCCAATGATCTGGCGTGGCCCGATGGTGACCCAGGCGTTGGAACAGCTATTAAATGATACCCAATGGAAAGACGTTGATTATTTGATCGTCGACCTGCCACCTGGCACCGGTGACACCCAATTAACGCTGGCGCAAAAAGTACCCGTGACAGGTGCGGTGATTGTGACCACCCCTCAGGACATTGCTTTGTTGGATGCCAAGAAGGGTTTGAAGATGTTTGAGAAGGTCGAAATACCGGTGTTGGGCATCATCGAGAACATGAGTATTCATATTTGTTCTGAATGTGGACACGAAGAATTTATTTTTGGCAGTGG
>QILH01000330.1 GCA_003233255.1 Gammaproteobacteria bacterium
CGCGTTCGTGCGCTGTTATTAATTAAACACCAATACGATGCGCTTAAACAGCAGGCCGAGGACATGCGCTGGATAGCGGTCACCGACAGCCTGACCGGCGTCCGTTCCAAGCGTTATCTGGTCGACAACGGTGAGGCCTATATCAGCAACCCGGACTATCAGCCCGTTTGGGGAATACTGATCGATATTGACTACTTTAAGAGTATTAACGACACCCTGGGCCATATTACCGGCGATCATGTTCTTGCCGAACTGGGTGAGAAATTGAACGACGCCTTTCCGGATGGGATGGTGGTGCGATTCGGTGGTGAGGAATTTAGCATCCTGTTACCCAATCTTAATGCCGATAAAATGCTGGAAAGGGCTGAACAGCTGCGTAACGATATAGCGACCATGAAACCGGCCAGTGTGGATATCACCGTCAGTATTGGCCTGGCCTCAACCGCTGACCACCCTGGTGAGACCCTGACTCGCTTCCTCTCGCTGGCCGACAAGGCCCTCTATTCTGCCAAGGAGGCCGGCCGTAACCGCATCTACATCTACACGGTGGAGGGCCCCACCCCCTCGCCCTGGAACGAAGAACCCGATTTTTCGGAACCCGTACCCACATTTACCTAGTAATATTCTGGGCTAAACGCCTGAAATGTAGTCTATTTTTATCTGAACTTCTGCTATTATTAGCACTCTATCCTTCAGAGTGCTAGTATTAATCAACCCTAATAGACGAGGTAGATACAGACGATGAGCAATTCAACCACCATGCAAATGCCCGTACCAGCAGGTAGCTTAGATGCCTATATGCGGACCATTCGAGCTATCGATGTTTTAAGCGCTGAAGAAGAAAAAGCCCTTGCCATCAAGCTGCATGAGAATGGCGATCTTGAGGCTGCGCGTCAGTTAATTATGTCGCACTTACGCTTTGTCGCACACATTGCCCGCAGTTATTCTGGTTATGGTTTACCACAGGCGGATTTAATCCAGGAAGGCAACATTGGATTAATGAAAGCGGTTAAACGTTTTGATCCAAACGTCGGTGTACGTCTGGTTTCATTCGCCGTCTACTGGATCCGTGCAGAAATTCATGAATTTATTTTGCGCAACTGGCGCATAGTGAAAGTGGCCACCACCAAGGCACAGCGCAAACTGTTTTTCAACATTCGCAGCTCCAAGAAACAACTGGGCTGGTTTAGTCACCAGGAAGTCCAACAGGTGGCGAAAGATCTTGGCGTCAGTCCCAAAGACGTGGTCGAGATGGAGTCGCGCATGAGTGGCATGGACATTGGTTTTGATCTGCGTGACGACAGTAACGATGATGCACCGGTGACCGCACCCGCGATGTTCTTACAGGATCATTCAGATGGCCCGGCAGAAGAAAACGAAAACAGTCAATGGCAGGCCCATAACAAAGATCGTTTGCTTAATGCCGTAGCAACCCTGGACGAGCGCAGTCAGGACATCGTGCAACAGCGTTGGTTAAATGAAGACAAGACCACCTTGCAGGATCTTGCCAACAAATACGGTATTTCTGCCGAACGTATTCGTCAACTGGAAAACAACGCGATGAAAAAATTGCGTAATGCCTTAAGCTAAAATTAATGGGGGTCAGAGACGTATTTTTATCTCAAACTAAAGTTCAAGTTAAGCTAACTGATAAAAAATACGTCTCTGACCCCCATTAATTAATTCCACTTTTCCGGATCCGCCTGTTGCCAGTCTGCCTGCCAGATCTCGGGTACATGCCCATTTTCCTTTAAACAATCACATTCTATACAGGGATACAGTTCAGCGTAACTTTTGATCGTCGGTCCATTCACACGTCGCATGATATGGTGCGACTGAATATCCGACGGTGTATGTAGGCCGGCACTCGCAATCAGCTCCATCATCGCATGCAGGGTGGAGGCGTGATACTGGGCGACGCGTCGTGCCTTGTCCTTGATGTTGAGTTGTTTAAAGCGCGCGGGATCCTGTGTTGCCACCCCGGTCGGACAGCGATTCGTATTACAGCTACGCGACTGGATACAACCCAGTGCAAACATCATCGCGCGTGCCGAATTGACCATGTCAGCGCCCAGCGCCATATCGCGCAGGATATGAAATGCCGATAAAACCTTGCCCGCAGCGATGAGGCGAATATGTTGTCGCACGCCGGCACCTAATAACGAACTGTGTATAAAAGACAAACCGTCTCGCAATGGCATGCCGACGGAATTAATCAGTTCGATGGGCGCAGCACCGGTACCGCCTTCACTTCCATCCACGGTAATAAAATCCGGATAGATGCCCGTTTGTTGCATGGCCTTACAAATGGCCAGAAACTCCGATCGAATCCCCACGCAGAGCTTGAAACCAACCGGTTTACCAGCGGATAACTCTCGTAGACGGGCAACAAATTCCAGCAGGCCAAGCGGGGACGAAAAAGCGCTGTGTCCCGACGGTGAAATCACATCCTGACCCATAGGCACACCTCGGATGTCGGCAATCTCAGCCGTCAACTTTGCAGCGGGCAGGATGCCACCATGACCCGGTTTGGCCCCCTGCGATAATTTAATCTCGATCATTTTCACCTGCTCGAGCTGAGCTTTTTCGGCAAAGGCTTCGGGATCAAACAGGCCATCATGAGTACGGCATCCAAAATACCCCGTGCCGATCTGCCAGATCAAATCACCACCCGGCTGCCGATGGTAGGGGCTCAGACCCCCCTCCCCGGTATTGTGTGCAAAACCACCCTGTTTCGCGCCCTGGTTAAGCGCCAGGATTGCGTGCCGACTCAGGGCACCAAAACTCATCGCCGATATATTAAGGTACGACGCCTCATAGGGCTGTGTGCATTTCAGGCCACCCACTAGAACTCGCGGCACCGATTCGGCGACGCGCGTGGGCGAAAGACTCTGGTTAATCCATTCGGAACCGGGGCGATAAACATCAAACAGGGTGCCAAACGGCCGAGTATCCCGTACCCCTTTTGCCCGTTGGTATACCAGCGAGCGAAACTCACGATTAACCGGCTGACCGTTGGTATCCGATTCAACGAAGTACTGCTGGATTTCCGGGCGAACGGACTCGAACAGATAACGCAGACGCCCAATGACCGGATAGATCCGTAAAATGGTTTGCCTTTTCTGGCTGATATCTATAATACCCAGCACGATAAAAGGCATAATGACAACCAAAGCCCACCAGCTTTGGGGCCAGAAAACTCCCAGGCCGATCACTAGCAAAAGAACCAACCCTGAAACAATAAAGAACAGTTGACGAACCATACACACCCCTTGAGTGAATTTTTATTTTGGGTAATACACTACTCTGGCCACATTTAAGTGATTTTGTTTCATTCTCGCAAAAAATACCACATAGATAAAATATTTAAATCACTGGAACGCATTCAGTTTGATCGACATTAACCCTTTTATCACCCATTACATTGATAATAAGGCCATCATATTGGCTCAGCCAATTTCTATAGACAAACAGGATGTTACAAAACGAAGATTTCAAATAGAAGAAAAGTATGCCTTATCAGCTTCAACTCCGGATAAAGAAATCCTGTGCATGATTAGAATATGAGGAATATGCTATCGTAAATAGCGGATTGAGCCCAGTTAAGTAAACTACATGTTAACTGTCATGTAATAACCGCTTCAGGTCGGAAGTGACTGTTTCATTTTTCCAATATTGTGTAGTGTATTTACGTACTAAACGCCCATGAGAATCGAGTAATGTCGCCTCAACCCCATGCGAAGTAACCCAGCCAGCATTATAACCAACCGGATTCTCTATTTCTTTAACAAATTTAACGTGTCGTTTGAGATCCAGTCGCACAGTAAGAGCGTTGTCACTCAGCTTAAACCCTCGATCGATTGCATAACGTCGTAAGCGCAAATTATTATCATATTGTGGTTCATAGGTAATAGCCAACAAACGGACAAACTTATGCAAACCTTGTTCATGTAATTTCTTTTGCAGGCTGGCCAACTTTGTCAGGGTCATCGAACATTTCCCGGCATTCTGGCAACGTGTATAAAAGAATGCAACCAGGGTAGGACGATCGATGATCTCACTTAATATTTTTTTCCTGCCATTATGATCCGTAAAATCTATATCCAGATTATGCAGAGTATATCGCTGCGCTGGCAGACGCCAGGGACTCACATAGGCCGTTGGTATAACACGGGGATTATTCTTTTTAGCCTTCACGTCACGATAGTGTAGTAAGGTCGACTTCGCCTCTTGAATTAAACGCGGGTCAAAACTGGAATGTCTACCCGCTTGCGCAATGCTGGTTAACGCGAGAATAACTTGTTTATCATTGCTGGGACCAATCGCTCTTAAAGCACGCACCGCTTCGAGTTGAACAGTAGTAGATTCTTCTCGAGAAAAATCAACTTCGTAGCGAACCAGGGAAAACTCCTCTTCCCCAACGCTATCACCAATCGTGTCCAGCAGATAACCTGAAAAACTTTGTCCTCGCTCACCAAGACTCGCGACGACACGCATCACCGAACCCAGCTCAACGGCTGCCATTCTGTCATCAAAATGAGAAATGGTGTCAATTAACATCGGCAGAGCCGAATCCGGGTAACCAATTTCACTCAAGGTTAGAAAAATATAGGCACGTAAACGTAAAACATACCATTTATCCCGTTCCTGATATAATTTCGCCTGATGCGGTAATAATTGGCTTAATACTTCTGCCATATCCTGCGCGGAATTACCTTGTACACGAAGTATGTCAAGGGCAGACGCAACTACACGATGATTCGTTCTACCGTCAATCTGTGTAAAAAATCGGATTAACTCATCCTTAGTCTCATTATTAAAACGGCCCGTTGATTTAATCGTCTGCAGGCAGGATAATTGTTTGTCGACAGACAAACTCTCTATTGCTGTCAGACACTGTGCATTCACCACTGCTGACAGCACTAATGTCAGGCATAATATACATAACCTGCTGACCTGTTTGTTTTTAATCAATAGCAATGTCTTAACCCTCAAAAGGCTTGCTAACAGTTGGTACTCGCTTGCGCATATGCAGGTACAGATGCCTCGCCTCTGCGGTTAAATCAATACCTTTTTGGGTTTTTAAACCTTTCTCTTCCGACAAACTCTTCACTACCCTGACAAAATTTACCTGTACGCGGCCCGCAACCTTATGATAATTGATACGCCCCATGGACGCCCTCATCGTGGCTAAACGCATATCCGGTGTATCACTTTTATTCGATAATAGTTTAAGTGCATAAGCAAAAAATTTCTCATCCTCACGAGCCAATGCGCGTATGGCATTCTCACGCACCACCGGTGGTAATTCCAGATTTGTCACCAACGAAATAATCTGATCCCGGCTTTTCGCATCAACCGCCAGGGCACGTGCGGCCTGTGCCTGAATCAGTGGATCCTGACTATTTAAGTATGGCCGTATTGTCACAATATGTTTTGCTGAGCCATCCACATCGAGTAGTTCAATCGCAGTATGTACTGGAATCGGGATATTATTTCTGCTACGCAGACTTTCAATCAGATTATTGATGGCGACAACATCATGCATTGGCACCAGCGCATAGTAAGCCGCAAGACGCACCTGAGCACGAATATCTTTCAGGCGATCCCGCAGTGCATGTTGTAAACGTTGCCGAAAGTCAGCCGAATGTCGAAACGTTGTTCGGCGACTAATATCATTGATTAAACCTGCATTTAAAATCTCACCACCATTATTAATATCTTCTAAAATAGCCAACACCGCATCAAAATATTTTTGATCATAGCGAGCACGTTGCAGAGCAAGCAAACGTATCTGGTCATCTTCATTTTTATCCAGACCCATTTGTACTAACCGGGTAAAGGTTTCTTCATCAGGATACCCAAGCTTTGGGTAGGCCTTAATACGTTCACCTTTCGGCTTACTGGCATCAATAAAGGTTTCTGTTGCGTTAACTTTTTCTGCACGATACGCGACAGGATCTTGTACCACTGTCGGTGCGGCATTGGCTATCGTGATGCAAGCTGACGCTAAGAACACATACATAAATTTATTTATTACGATCACAATTCTGTTCATCCGTCTGTCTCCGTTCTAATAAGATACATCGTCATAACTAAAACCCAAACCGTCTTGAGGTCTAAATCGTCCGTGAAAATCAATCATATGTCGATTAAGCGGCACCGTATCAATGGACGGCCATAAATTCGCACGTACAGAGGCAGGAAATGGAGATCCTGGAATTAATGGCATACTATTCGGGATATTGTCACCACCGGAAGTTGCCTGATTGGGTGGCCGCTGTTCAGGTGTAGCAACGATACCACCTGATGTACCATCCCATGGCCACAGTCCATCATCCAGGAACGAACCCTTTTGACGGAAATCGGCGTCGGCAGTATTTGCCGGCGAATCCCAGCTACCCGTATTGTCATAATGGCCTGGCGCCGGGAATGTCAAAACACCAGCTGATTCAACACCCATTCGATCGTGCCCACGTTGCCAATACGCCCATTCACGATCAATCTGTGAGTGTAGCAGGAAAAATATTGGATCCGCCGCTGATCGATTAGGATTAGTTAAATGACCTGCAGCACAAGGCCAACCATGTCCGGGATTATGTGATTCTTTCTCAACATCATCACTGAAAGAATTTACTGCAAAAAAACCGGGCGTTGTCGGCCCATAGTCTGTCCATGCCATCAATGAAGGTTCAATAGCATGGTCAAGTGGTTTCATTGCAAATGCCGGATCACGAGTATGATCCTGGCCATTCCTGCGTAACTCACCACCACTAAATGGCAAGTCGGTATCCCAGCCAAGTAACGGGTTGGTTGATGAAAAGTTTGGTTCGGAAATAAAGCCACCCCCACTTTCCCCCATAAAATCAGCAGAGAATATGTTTGGTGCCGCCGTATCCCAATCCCAATAATGCAAGGCAACCGTCGGTTCAAATTTTTGCAGTTCACGTTCAACCAACAATAAGAAAGCCCGATGCCAGCTTAAAAAAGCCGGTTGCATATGAGCCTCGTCGCCTGCCAGCGTGGCTAAACGATGCATCTCCTGAATCTGGATATAATTTATGCCGCCGACCTTGTTACGAAACTTCTGCCAGGCAAAAAGAAACCGATCACGTTCGCCATCGGTTAGATCATTAGCATTTTTTCGTATGCGTACCATTAAAGCCTTGCTGCCAATCAGAATTCCGCCAGCGCTATCTTGATGCGCCTCAATAACCGCATCTTTATCATTGGTGCTTGGTGCACCAAATTCACCGGCAATCACAAACTGAAC
>QILH01000288.1 GCA_003233255.1 Gammaproteobacteria bacterium
TTTCCAGTAAAATTTTAATCTCTGTTAATGAGCTATCACGATTTGACTCTACTTTTACAATACTATTTTCTTCATTTTCTATAATCGACTCGAGCAATAATAATTGCTCTTTTGTATGGGTATCAATAATTTCAATAGAATTATACTCCTTACAAATTAAAACTTTTCCGCCTGTGATGGAGAAAGTCTTCGCCCTGGCCCCGCTCCAAATAAGCGTTTTACTACCCGATGTTAGATTCCATTTTTCAAAATTATTATTGTCATAACTATAAAAATTCTTTTTCCCCAGGTCCGTGAATAATTTCACTTCATCATTTGCAATTTTATGCGTGGCCAGGATGTCTAAGGTTTTAGGATTGCAGACATATAATTGATTTTCGCTTTTAATTAATAACTTATCACTACATATCATTATTTGTGGATAATGAAGGCTGGTTAATTGACTGAGAAGAGAGCGATGAGTAATGGGTTTTCCTATCTTATAAAGGTTTAAGGTACTGTTCGCGTCTAATATTTCAAAGACTGTTTGCTCAGTTCCTGATTGCCAAATATCTGACGCATAAGATTCGACCTGGGTTTCATGTAAATCATCTACTTCTAAATTTCCAGAATAATATTTTAGACCACTAAAGCTTTCATTCCATCTCCCCATTTTTTTTATATCTTCGGGTGAGAGAGCTTTAAAAACGGGCAAGTCGATGATGCCCACACCGCCACTACTACTGGTCATAATGGGGTGATCGTTATCTAACCAGCCCAGTATATAACTGCTTAATGTGGTACCACCCAAATCTAAAATCTCGCCAGACGTGAGCTCCCATAAAAAAGCATTTGATCCCTGCCTTCCCACCACCAATCGCTCTTTATTGGGAGAGAGAATGGCATTATAAACATTGAGCCGCCATTTGGTGAGTAACTTTTTCTTCTTTTAAGTCATAAATAAAACATTCTTCTGCCAAATTAATAAAAATTTGTTGCTGGGAGATAAAAAATGCTGTTTTAAATGTTATCATTTTGAAACCGGTTAGAAGAGGAAGAAAACATAATACCTGATGAGGGTGGGTTTGTCAGTTTACCGAGACAGACCGAGCCAACTCAATTCAACTATTTGAAAGTAAAAAATAAAACATTACAATACGGGTTGCATCTTGAAGATCTACCAGAAATAGGTAGTAAGTCTTATGTTTCGAAGATTCGAAGTGGGGAGCGAAATCTAAGTAAAGAACATATCGAAAAATTATCTAAACATTTTGGCATTAGTCCTGCCTTATTTTCTGACTCACAAGAGGAGACGGGAAGGATGATTGATTTAGGGAATTACCGGGTTGCCCCACGGTGATTTCATTGACTGCTATTATAAAAGCATTAAAAATGGATAAAATAAATGCTTAGAACGATGTTTTTAGTAGTGAATTAGAGCGTTTAAGAAGATCAGTGACAAAAGTGGTCGCTTAGAAGCGGCATTTAGATAGCAAAAATAAGGTGCTAAGCTTAAAATGAGTCTTAATTTATACGTTAATTCATATTTATCAGTAACGACATGACACCCGTAGAATACGAGGAAAGACATGCTTGTAATTAAATCATCCGTTTTATTGGCGGAGCCCCACCATTGAAGCTATTTCACCTCGATAACTTCGATGTCGACGATCGCTACTGTGCGGTCGACGTCGCGGTCTCGTGCATCTCTGAGTTGATCGAAGGCACCCCTGCACGTCCTATTATGGAAGAAGACGGCGAAGACGTGCTCGATCTCCAGATGGACGAAGACACGGGCCTCGATCTCGGCGACTACGTGCCCAACCCCGACGGTATCCTCCCGCTCCGCAAGGGCTGCGCCGAGGCCATCGCGAAACGCTTCGACATCGGTGAGCACGACTGTCTCAACCAGCAGTTGTCCGACATGGACGGCAGTGCCTTCGATCCCACCGTGGTGATCATGGGGAAGTGGTGCCTCCACGCCGAGAAGATCCCTCCCCTCGATCTGTTTCGGGTCAAGTGTTTCGAAGGCTACATATTCAGCGAGCGGCTGGTCGCCTTCATCCAGGCGGAAGGCTATAAAAATTTCAGCTTCAATCCCGCGACGATCTGCTGAGGCTCCGTGTCCAATGAGCTCAATGAACCCAATGGGGATACCTCAGGGGCAGACTCCATTGAAAATTATAATTAGGATAACGGTGTTAGAGACATAATATTTTTATCATTTCTGTTACGCGCTTAGTGACTTCTTTTAGTTGTTGCAAATCATCGGCGGGATTAATTTTATCAAGGCCAAGATTTTTGAATGCGGGAATATCACATAATGGCGGTCCTTTGATTTTCTTGCCGCCGACGAGAGGTGAATGCAGGAGTGCGATCTGTACCAGTCCGACATAATCGGGCGAATTATCCGTTGATTGCCACTGCCAATCGTATGCATGTGCCGCTATGTCACATAGTCCTTCATCAAAGTCCCAGTGTTCCAGCAGCATACTTCCGACCTTACCTTTGAGCTTCTCAATAGTTGATTCGAGATTTCCTGCCTGATGTGTTAGTTCAGGATAAATATCGGCAACAAAGAGTAACGGGATGACACCGATATCATGTAACAAGCCAGATAAAAAGGCACGATCACGTTCATAACCAGGAATATTCCGCGCTAACACATAAGCTATAATACCTGTGCGTATACTGTTTTCGTAATATTGCGCCATTGCTTTCTTTAATAATACGGAGTCGGGCTTGAATAAGCCTCTTAACGCAACGCTGATCACGATAGCGTGTATCGCATCCAGACCAATTTTAGCAATCGCATTTTTTATACTGGTTATATTTTGACTGCCTCTAAAAATAGGGCTGTTTGCGACCTGTATTACTCGCGTTGAGATGGCGGGATCCGATTGAATGATACCTGCTATCTTACTAAGACTTAGCCCTTCTTCTGTAAGTGCACTTTGTATGTGAATCGCCATTTCAGGGAGGCTGGGTAATTTAATTTCATCATGCAAAAACTTTTTTTCTATATCAGCCATAAGTTTGTCGTCGGCATTTTTTGGGATCTCGTCTTGTAGTCTATTGAGGATCGTACTACCGCCTCCATCCCATGCATCATTGATATATTTATCGTAGATTTTTTCATCTATGAACAGTGCAGTGCATGCGCATTTACATTTCGCCTTATATCCGGGTAGGCGCAATCGAAAGACAGGTTTCTGTGCTCGGGGTGTATCGGATTGAAATGTTTCTACGTTGTTTTCAGGATCGGTTACTTCAACCGTGCCAGATAACAAGTAGATTATCTTAGCCTGGTATTTTTTTGCATCGAGCGTTTTGCCACTTTTGAACTCAAGGATGTCAGAGTGGGTTGTTAAATCAACCAGACCAATGTCGCCGAGAGAGCTAAAATTAGCCAATGATAATAATATTCGCACGCTAATCATAGTTATGATATCAGGTAGTATAATCTTATAAATTCTAGTCTACTTCTGCCCTATATGCCTAAATTTTGTCAAGCCACGTATACCCGGTCGGACCGAGCCAAAACCATCAACTCATTGCAAGCAAAAAGAAAAATATTTCAAAATGATGAGTTAAAGGGCTTAGAAGGGTGTTTTTAATACCGAAAAGAGTTGTTTAAGGATTTACTGGGTAATGTGTTAGCACAAACCACCCATATACCTTATTGGTCGGCCCAATATCATCTGCAGGACTTGAGCAATATGAAGACAAACCCGAGGTTGGGAAAGGAAATTCAATGAGTCATAGTTTACCGCTAAATAAAATGACCCTCGAGGAAAAACTCCAGACGATGGAAATCGTATGGGATGATTTATACAAATCGGCTGACCGTATTTCTTCTGCTGACTGGTACCATAGCGCGTTACTGGAAAGATAAAGCCAAACGAGATATAGAAACTAAATGGAAACCAGAATACTGTAATCGATTCAGCAGGATATAGTCGATATGTACTACTTTTATGAAAAACAACAAACAGGAATAGGTTTGAGTCATAATATTAGATATATCTTATATAGATATCACCTGGCAGAACACATCATTAAACAGGGAAAGCCTGCACAAAAATGATATTATGGTATCTCAAATAATAAATAAGAAAAAAAATAAACTAAGAGGAGCCAACGATGTCACGACATTTTATTGCAACATCATTTTTAATATTTACAGTTGTATCTTTATCTGCTTGTGGTGTTGTACAAGAAAAAATAAAGATCAACGAAATTCATCACGTAAAAACCAGTGCAAATCAGAACATTACTGTCAACATCAAGAGTGTAGTGGATTCGCGTTCGTTTGTTCTAAATGGGGACGATCCCAGCATTCCGCAATTAGCAACCGTGGAAAAAATAAAACCATCTTTAACAGCAACAGCGGTTGCTCAAATTCGAAATTTAAATGGAACGACCATTGCGGATATTTTTACAGAAAGAGAAGTGATCGCGATTGTTAAAGAGGCAATAGAAGAAAGCTTTAAGAGGGCAGGATATACTGTTTCTGAATCGACAACCGATACGATCCCTATTGACGTCAACGTTGTTCGTTTCTGGGCTTATAACACTGGCTCGTGGGTTTTTAAATTTAATTTTAATATTACGGTTGAAATAAATGGAGACTTACCCGTCCTTCAGAATACGAAAACATTTTCAACTAGTATCACACTTTCGAGCGGATGGGTAGCAAGTTCGCGTTCATACAGAAATACGATTAGCAAAGGTATGGATAAATTTATTCTAGAATTAGCACCACATTTAGAATGATAAGAGCAGGGGCGTAAAGACCAGGGGTGTCCGATTTGAATATCTGGGTCAGACCGAGCAAAACTCCCGCAACCTATTGAAAGTAAAAAAGATATTATTTAAAAATAACGAATTATTAGTCTTAAAAGGGTGTTTTTGATACTAAAAAGGGGTGTGCAAGGATTCACTGGGTAGTGTGTTAACACAAACCACCCATGTACCTTGTTGGTCTGCCTAATACCATCCGCAATATTTGAACAATATGAAGACAAACCAGAGATTGGGCAAGGAAATTCAATGAGTCATAGTTTACCGTTAAATAAAATGACCCTTGAGGAAAAACTTTAGACGATGGAAATCTTATCGGATGATTTATACAAATCGGCTGACCGTCTTTATTCCCCTGACTGGCACCGTAGCGCGTTACGAGAAAGAGAAAGTCAGCTACGTGAGGACGCGGACGAGTTTGTTGAATGGGAGAAAGCCAAACGAGATACAAAAACTAAATGGTAATGGAAACCAGAATACTGTAATCGGCTCAGCAGGATATAGTCGTTGCTGACCACTTTGCTCCACATACTTGCGGTGTTGGTGCATCCATTTAAATAATTTAGCGAAAATGGGTTAAAAATTAGATTTTCGTGTAACAACTAAGGTAATTACAAAAACAATCGTTGATTTGTGACACGGTCAATTTTAGGATGGGTGTCATTGTAGATTCTCGAACCAACCAATAAAGGACGCGACTATGAGCGAGAAGATCACTGACGCAACGTTGGACGAAAAACGACTGACATTTAGCTGGGTTGATCGTTTCCTCAAGCCGATCTCGAAACTGGCTGGATGGGTCAGGGGTCTGCAAACTGGGCCTGTTGAAATCGTTTTCTGGCTTTTGGCTCTACTCGCACTGGTTCCGGCGATACGTGCAGAACTGCTTTCCCCATCTCACTGGTTACAGGGGATTGGTCTGAACTATACCATCGCCTGGATCGAACAACTATTTTCGTTAATCACAAAGGAATGGTCGCTTAAGGAGCTGCCGGATATCGTGCGGGTGCTGATCGTGACCGCTCTTGTGCTGCTACCTGTGTTCGTGCTGTTTGTGATCGCCGTTGCTCGTCGACGTTACCTACGGCTGATTGCGCTGCTTCCGTATTTTACGATCATGCTTCCTTATCTCGCGATGACTTTGGTTGATAACAAGAGTTCAGCGTGGTGGTTTACCTGGGCCAATAGTGTTTATGTGGTTTCGGCATTTGTGGTTTTTCTCTATTTCATTGTCGACGGAAAGGTTCGTTCGTTATATTTTTTTCTGTTCGTCGTCTTTCTAAGTGTTTTAAAATTAGTTGATAGCCTGCTCGTATGGCATCACATCATTGAATTTGTGGCGGCGAGTTTGGTTTTGAGTTTGATCTACGAGACCGCGCGTCAGAACTGGCCATTGCTGAAACAGCTGGGTCGGCACGGGGCTCTGGTACTGTTACGTCGAACCTTCAGTTTGTGGTCTCCGACCTTGCTGCTGATCGCCGCAGGGCTTTGGATTAGCCAACAGATTACTTCGGGAACTGAACAGATGTTTTACGAAAAGGATGTCGTGACGCCGTACTGTCTGTTTAATGAGGCGCGACCGACCCCGCAGCCTGTCGGGGAGCTGGAATCACCTCGTGAAAAGCAGCAAACAATACTCTATATAAGGTGTCCTCAAAAACGAACCGTACTAACTCGCGATGAGATTACGGTGATCAATAACGATCCTGAGCCGGATTGGTGTGCGCTGAATGATGAGGCTCAACAGAGGCGAAAAAGATTTACGCCGAGGCTGATCTCCTTTATTTGTCCTGCGGATTATCACCAGGTCGATGGCGAGCACGTGTACAAGTTGTCCCGAGCCCCGTTTTTTGTCAGCCTTGATCAGACGGTTGTTGACAGGTTTCGTATCATGCAAGAGAAACTCAATGTGGCAAAGAGGATGTTTCAGGATGCCCGGTTTCGTGATCCAGTTCTGGTTGGTCGTGAGGCGCGTCGGATGTTCAGCTTTGTGCCACGCGATACCGGATTGACTGAACAGGAGTGTGCCTTTGCTGACGTGGAGTGTTGTGTTGCGAACCAGGTTAAAAGCACTCTGAATGATGCCTACGCCGATATTCGTAGCCGGGCAGAAACAAGGTTTGTTGCCAATGCAGTTGCCCGAGCCAACGAGGGGAATCTCAAAGTTAACCAGGCCGTGAATGCGGCTAAAAGGGAACTTGATCAGTCACTCAAAACATTACAACAGCAAACGCGAAAGACGATTAACGATATTTACCAGACGAGCAAGGTGATTCAGATACTGCTGATGGCCTGGTTGATCATTATCGCCATCAAGAGTTTTCTATATGTATTCTCACGCGTGATCTTCGACAAGAGTACCGATATTCACGTCGACCTTCTTGAACAAGAGACGGATGCAAAAGAAGGGGTGGTCAAGCACATGCAGGAGATCACGATCCCGGGCAACTATCCCTACGATCTTTATT
>QILH01000169.1 GCA_003233255.1 Gammaproteobacteria bacterium
GGCGATATCCCGGAGCCCGGTAGTTTTACGATTGATAACCCCGCCCGTATTGCGTTGGATCTGCCAGGAACCACCAGCAATGTGAAAGACAAAAATATGGATATCGGCGTTGGTTTGGCAAGAACGATCAAAACGGTCGAGGCTGGCGGTCGCACCCGGGTTGTGATTAATCTCGCTCGTTTAACTCAATATAATGTTGAGAAACGGGGCGACAAGATCATTATTAAGCTCGGTGATAGCATTAGCGCTTCGGTTGGCACGGTATCATCAAGCGCGGGCAATAATTTAATTCCAGTTAGTGGTGGTGGAAATACCGTACAGGATGTGCAGTTCCGTCGCGGAGCGAAGGGTCAGGGTCGTGTGGTTATTACGGTTTCGAATCCTAATACGATTATGGATATGATGCGCCGAGGTGATCAGGTTATCGTGACTTTACAGGATACGACTCTACCCGAGAAACTGGAACGCCGTCTGGATGTGCTTGATTTTGGTACGCCGGTGCGTACGGTGGATGCCTTCAAGCACGGTAAGGATGTTCGTATCGTGATGAGTGCGGCTGGGGTGTTTGAGCATCTGGGCTATCAGGCGGATAATCGAATTACCCTGGATGTTAAGAAATTCGTTAAAGCTAAAGAAACGATTGCCAGGAAAAAGAAAAAAGAATACATCGGCGAACGTCTCTCGCTTAATTTCCAGAACATTGAGGTTCGCGCAGTACTTCAGCTAATAGCAGATTTCACCGGCGTCAATATGGTGACCAGTGATGCGGTGACTGGCAATGTAACTTTAAGATTAAAAAATGTGCCCTGGGATCAGGCGCTGGATATTATTCTCAAGACCAAAGGACTTGATAAACGTCAAAAAGGCAACGTGATGCTGGTCGCACCAACCGCTGAGCTGGCTGCACAGGAAAAACTGGAACTTGAGGCACAAAAACAGATCATCGAGCTTGCCCCGGTTATCAGCGAAACCATCCAGGTCAATTATGCCAAGGCCAGTGAGCTGGTGCCCATTTTAGAAGCCAAAGGTAACTCACTCTTATCAGACCGAGGCAATGTTGCCTTTGATGAGCGCACTAACAAGATTTTAATTCAGGATACTGCGAAAAATATTGATGCGGTGGTGGCCTTAATAGAAGAACTTGATATTGCCGTTCGTCAGGTATTGATTGAATCTCGAATTGTGCTGGTAACGACAAATTATTCTAAAGATTTAGGCGTTCGATTTGGTGTATCAACCGAGCGTTCGTCAGGTTCGAATGGGGTTGGTATTTCCGGTGGATTGACGTCAGCACAACGTGCATCTACGGGCCAGGCACCATTCGGAATGCCTATTACAGATCGGTTAAATGTCAACCTGCCTGTATCGGGTGCGACCGCGGGTGTATTGGGTATCGCTTTATCACGCTTACCCTTTGGAACCTTACTGGATCTGGAATTATCCGCAGCCGAGGCCGAAGGCCAGACTGAAATCATATCAAGCCCTAAGGTCATCACCTCAAACCAGCATAAAGCGAGAATTTTGACTGGTAGTGAGATTCCTTATGTAACTCAACAAGTAGCAAATGGTGTGGTGACGACGACCGTTACCTTTAAAGAGGTATTGTTAGAGCTTGACGTGACACCCCAGATTACCCCGGATGATCGAGTTAATCTGGATCTGAGGGTTAAACAGGATACGGCAGATTTTGCCAACGAAGTGCTGATCGGTGGAAGATCAGGTGGCCCACCCATTACGCGTAACGAAGTAGAAACGCGGGTGCTGGTGGATAATGGTGAAACTATTGTGCTGGGTGGTGTTTATGAGCGAACCAAGTCATATACGGTTAACCGGGTGCCATTGCTAGGTGAAATTCCACTCATCGGCTGGTTGTTCCGTAATACCTCCGAAGAAGATGATAAACGGGAATTACTGATCTTTGTCACGCCGAAAATCCTTAAGCAGGATATTACTATTTAATTCTGATAACGAAACCTCCCTCATGCATTGCCATGGGGGAGGTTTTGTCGTTTCTGAACCCGTATTTTCTTTGCTACTATAGCCTTATGAATTCTGAACAGAATATATTTCTAGTGGGCCCAATGGGCGTAGGCAAGACTACGATTGGCCGTCAGCTTGCTAAACTTCTTAATTATGATTTTATTGATAGCGACTATGAGATTGAGGCGAGAAGTGGTGCCTCGATCCCCTGGATCTTTGATGTTGAGGGTGAGCAGGGGTTTCGCCAGCGCGAGCAAAGTATGCTGGATGAACTGAGTCAAAAGCCCAGGATTGTTCTCGCAACGGGAGGGGGTGCGGTCATTCGTGAAGAAAATCGACGTGTATTACAAAATCGTGGCATTGTCGTGTATCTAAAGGCCGATGTGGCTGAGTTACTACGGCGTACAGCTCATGATAAAAACAGGCCACTATTGCAAACCGATGACCCCAGGGCGACGTTGAGTGCACTCATCGCTGAACGAGAGCCGTGGTATATTGAGGTGGCGGATATCGTTTTTGATACGCAGCGTAAAAATAGTGGGTCTACTGCAAATTTGTTACACAAACAAATTAAAAAACTGGATTAATTACCGGCTATAATAGGACAGGTTTCCACGCTGAATTTACTTATATTATAATAGTGTCATTCACAAACAACCTGGTAGATTAATTAATTTCTATGCAAACACTGAATGTCGATCTTGGAGAACGTAGCTACCCGATTTATATCGGTAAAGATCTATTGCGTCAGAAAGATTTAATAGAACCCTATGTTGCGGGTCGTCAGGTTATGATCGTTAGCAATGAAACCATTGCGCCTCTTTATCTTGCTCAGGTTAAGAATACCTTCAGTCAGTTTGACGTACATACCTGTATTTTGCCGGATGGCGAACAGTATAAAAATCTGGAGATCTTAAATCGGATCTTCGATGCCTTGCTCACGAATCGTTTTGAAAGAAAATGTACCCTGGTGGCACTTGGTGGCGGTGTGATCGGCGATATGACGGGTTTTGCGGCGGCGTCATATCAACGCGGTGTGGCCTTTATTCAAATTCCGACTACTTTATTAGCCCAGGTCGACTCCTCAGTCGGTGGTAAAACCGGTGTCAATCACGAGTTGGGTAAAAACATGATTGGTGCGTTTCATCAGCCGCAGTGCGTCATCGTCGATACCGATACACTGGATACACTGGATGATCGCCAGTTAAGTGCAGGCATTGCCGAGGTGATTAAATACGGACTTATACGCGATACTGAATTTTTTGACTGGCTTGAAGCCAACATGCAAAAATTATTAAGCCGAGATGCTGGTGCGTTGGCTTACGCGATTGAGCATTCTTGTCAGAACAAAGCAGAAGTTGTTGCCCTGGATGAAAAGGAAGGAGGAATACGCGCTATCTTAAATCTGGGTCATACCTTTGGTCATGCCATCGAGGCCGCCACAGGTTATGGTAACTGGTTGCACGGCGAAGCGGTGGGTACGGGCATGTTAATGGCGAGCGATTTATCGCACCGTATGTCGATGTTGACCGAAGCCGATGTGCATCGGATTGATAATATAATCGATGCAGCGCAGTTACCGACAAGATCGCCTGGTAATATGGATTATGATGTATTTATGAAATATATGTCAGTAGATAAAAAAGTTGAAGCCGGCGCGATACGTTTTGTTTTACTAAAAGCGATAGGACAGTCCGTGATAACCTCAGATTACGATCCGACACTGTTAAAACAAACTATTTCCGCACATCACGCTAATACCTGATATGTCGAAATTAGCCCCCTACGCTGCTACAGATGCCAGTTCTCGAGGTCGACGTCACAAAGAACCCGGCCCAAATTATCGAACGGAGTATCAACGCGATCGAGACCGCATTGTTCATTCTTCGGCGTTTCGTCGTCTGGAATACAAAACCCAGGTTTTTGTAAACCACGAAGGTGATATGTTTCGCACCCGTCTTACGCACTCAATCGAAGTAGCGCAGATATCCCGTTCAATTGCGCGCATTTTAAATTTAAATGAAGATTTATCTGAGACGATCGCCCTTGCCCATGATCTTGGCCATACTCCATTTGGCCATGCTGGACAGGATGCATTGAATTACTGCATGAAGGATTACGGTGGGTTTGAGCACAATCTACAATCATTACGCACGGTCGATGAATTGGAAAAAAGCTATGCTGATTTTGCAGGTTTGAATCTAACGTTTGAGTCACGTGAAGGCATCCTGAAACATTGTTCACCTATAAAGGCCAAAGCATTAGGTGATGTCGGGCAACGATTCCTGGATAAGCAACAACCCAACCTGGAAGCGCAGGCGGTAAATCTGGCGGATGAGATAGCCTATAACAATCATGATGTTGATGATGGCTTGCGTGCTGGGCTAATCAGCATCGAACAATTAAATGAAGTGGCACTATTTAATACTCAATTTATTGCGGTTAAATCATCCTATCCTAAACTGCAAGGTCGGCGCCTGGTACATGAGATTATTCGCCGAGTGATTAACGTATTGGTGGTTGATCTGATCGAGACCAGTCAGGCACGTTTGCAAGCGGCCGCGCCTGAGTCTGTTGATGATGTCCGCCAGCAGGGGCAGGCCTTAATTGGCTTTAGTGATGAAATGAAAGAACAGAGCCTGGAATTAAAACGTTTTCTGCGCAATGAATTGTATCGACATTATCGGGTTCATCGTATGACCAATAAGGCGGATCGAATCATTCGCGATTTGTTTGATGGCTTTATGACAGATCTACATTTATTGCCACCAGAACAGCAAAAAACGGCATCGGCGTATGAGCATAATGACGGTAAACATGGTCGGGCTCTAGCGGTCGCCGACTATATCGCCGGGATGACGGATCGCTATGCGATTCGGGAACATCGACGCATCTTTGATCCAAGCGAGCTGACGTAGAATTAAATGCCGGATATCATTAAATTCTTATCCTGACTAGAACGATGCGATCTGGCCAGGCCGATATCGTCCTGACTGCGATGCTGTTATCCTGAGGAATGAGACGACGAAGGATCTTAGTCTCATCGCTAGCAGTGATCCTCCAGTAGCTTTGAGTTATGTTCGCGGGTCGCAGTAAAAATAGACTTAATCCGTTAAATACAGCTATTTTTCTTATTCTATGCTATTTATTAATAGGTTAAGATAGCTGTCGGGAAAAACAATGTTGACCTATGCGCGTATACATGCAGACAGTGATCGATCAGGCGGAGAAAAAGCCGAGGTTTTACCAGCTGGTATTACAGGAAGATTTAATTAACGGCTGGACGTTGGTGCGTGAATGGGGCAATCAAGGTTCGGCCGGGCGGGTAAAAAAAGATCATTTTCCGACACGAGATGCAGCGCAGACGGCTTTACTTAAAGTACGCGATACCCAGATTAAACGCGGTTTTAAAGTGGTCTATATGCGGGGTGATGATAGCACATGAGTAGTTACAGCACCGACGATCTACAACGACTTGAGCCAGGTTATCTCGCTAACTACGGCCTGGCCGAAGCCCCTTTCTCTTCCAGTTTACAGGACAAATTCATGTTCCTCGATGCCGAACGTGCGCAGCGTATCAATATGCTACAGCACATGGTGCGTTACAGTAATTTGTTGTTGATAGTGCAAGGAGAGGCCGGTGTTGGCAAAACCGCATTGATGCATCGTTTTATGCAGACCGCGGAAGATGACTGGCAGGTTTGCGAAATAGCCGCCAATACCATGATCGATGCGGAACAGTTATTGTTTCAGGCCGCACAGGGCTTTGGGGTACGGCAACTGCCACAGGATGCCGGTGAACTGCAGGAAATGCTTTACGCAAAAGTGGCTACCTTTCACCATAATGATCAGATACCAATTTTAATCATCGATGATGCCCATGAATTACCTAAAGATGCACTATTAGCCATATTTAATCTCGCCGATGCCTATGTTAATGATGTAAACCTGTTGCGGATTATTTTATTTTGCGAACCGCAGATTGAAAAAATCATTAACAGTAAAGATGTGAAATCATTACGCGAACGTGTCACCCATACCATGGAAGTTCCACCGTTAAATGAAGACGCTACGGCGGAATATTTAAAACATCGGCTTGCGGTAGCCGGTTTTAATGGTGGCTCACCCTTTACTCCCAAAATCATTAAAAAAATTTATCGTGGCTCAAATGGTATCCCGGCAAAAATCAATACTCTGGCGCATGAATTTTTAGAACAAGGTGATGGTAGCTCCGAGCCTGAAATTGATTTACCACCGGAAATGGTGATGGAAATAGAGGAAAGAAAACAGGCGAAACCTTTTATGTTTATTACCGTACTGGTTATCCTTGTTGCGATGGTGCTGGTTTTTCAGGACGAGATTAATGGCCTTTTTAAAGGTGATAGTGAGGAACCAATAGTTGCTCTGGTTGATGAGGAGGTAGTGTCTGAGCCAACGGCCGATATAACCAATGCTACACCGGACAAACCGATTGATTCGGATAAACCCCGGATTAGTAAAGAGCTGGATATTAAGGAAAAAATTATTTCTTTAGCAGAGGACACTAAAGAAATAAGTCCTGTAACAACAGAATCGGGTCAAGAAGAGCCGCCGCAACTGGTTTTGAATGATTCGGCTGAGACTTCAAATCAACAAACAGAAATTCAAAAAGAAATCGAGCCAGAGGTTATCGTACCGCCACTGGTTACTCCTGAGATTACTTCTGTATCACCAAACCCTGTCCCCATTAGTCGTGAACAACAAACCATAACCATCAATGGCAAAGGGTTTAGCGAAGACAGTTCGGTGACAATAAGCTGGACTGGGAAACAAAAGCAACTAAGTAAGACACAAACCAACGTTGTCAGTGATAGCCAGATACAAATTGCGATTACCGTTGGTCTGGATGAAGATGACTGGGGCATAAAAGTTGGGGAATCGAATGCCTTTAGTTTTAAAGTTGCCGATACGCAGATAGATGAAGGGTACCGAAAAGATAAGTGGTTGCTGGCGCAAAGTCCATCTGCATTTACTTTACAATTGTTTGGTACCAATAAAAAAGAAAACGCCGATCAATTTATACGCGAACATAAAATTGGCAGTAAGGCCGGTTATTTTTATAATAAAAATAAAGGTCGTGACTGGTATAGCGTTGTTTATGGTAACTATGCAGATCAGGCTCAGGCAATATCGGCTACGAAATCCCTGCCGAAATCGTTACAAAAGATTAAGCCCGGGGTTCGGCGTCTTAATGATATCCAGG